>CASEDN010000164.1 GCA_949286645.1 uncultured bacterium | reverse complement strand
ATCTAAGTTAGTTAATTCTATTTTTTTATCATTAGAAATTATTGAATCTAATAATTCTTTAGTCTTATCATCAAGATTATTATACTTTTCATTAAAATCATTCTCTAAATTACTACATCTATCATCTATAAGCTTTTGAAAGTCTTGTAAAGCTTCATTAGAGATTGTAAATGGTATATCTCTTAGTCCTAATTCAGTTTTTATACTAGTAATATCTTCATCATCTAATGGTTTTCCATGAATAATATTTTTACCAGCATTACGCGAATACTTACCAATTGTTGTTTTTACTTGAATTAAACTAGGTAAATCACTATTTTTAGCATCTTTAATCGCTTTATCAATCTCTTTAATATCATCACTAACAGTACTAACATTAAAGTCCATTGCCTTAAATCTTGCTTCGATATCTTCAGTAAATGTTTTTTTAGTATCACTATCAAGGCATACATGATTAGAGTCATATAAAAGTATTAAGTTATTAAGTTTAAGATTACCTGCAAGAGATAAAGCTTCATAACTTACCCCTTCCATTAAATCCCCATCACCACATAAACAGTATACTTTATAATCAATTATATTATTTTTCTTATCATTAATTAAAGCCTCTGTATGTTTTTCTGCAATAGTCATACCTACAGCCATTGCCACTCCTTGACCAAGTGGCCCAGTTGTCGCATCAACTCCAGGTGTAACTCCATATTCAGGATGACCTGGGGTAATAGAGTCTATTTTTCTAAAGCTCTTTAAATCATCAAGTTCAATATTAAATCCTGCCATTGCAAGAGTTGCATAAAGTAAAGCAGACCCATGTCCTGCACTCATAACAAACCTATCTCTATTAAAAAAGTTAGGGTTATCTTTAGAAAATCTTAAATGATGAGCATAAACAGTATAGATGATGGAAGCAGCACCTAGTACAATACCAGGATGTCCACTAGAAGCTTCATGAATCATATCAATACCAAGTCCTCTTATTTGATTAACAATCCTCTCCTCATTAATAGTATCTTCATTACTCTTATTAAAAGCTAGCATATTATCACTCCTTAGTTAATACTATCATATCATATTTAAGAATTAAGTCAAAAAAAGTTTATTGATTATGTAAGGGAACTATGCTAAAATTTAGTTGTAGATGCCGGTATAGTTTAGTGGTAGAACAGATCCTTGGTAAGGATCAGAGGCAAGTTCAATTCTTACTTCCGGCACCATTATTTTTTGAAAGCATTATAAATCAATAGATTTATTTATCATAATTCTCTTTTTTACTCCATTTTTCGCCATTTTCGTACATTTTGGAGTAATTTTATAAATACTAAAAAGTCTAGAAAAAACTATTTTCTAGACTTTTTTATTAAAAATAATGTTATAATAAATAATTGAGGAGGGAAATATTTATGACAAATGAAAAACACGAACTAACAGCAGATGATTTAATAGTTGAATATATGATCTACAAGGTTAAAAATGGCTATGAACCAAGCTTTTTCGTATCAGAATTTATAGATTTTCTAACATTCTTTGAAAGCAGAATGGGAGTTAAAGATACGCTACATGATGGCAAAGAATTATTTCAAAGATTTTTTGAAAGGAAAAGCGAAAGAGATTGGACTAGAACTAAAAGTTTTAAAACAGGAGAAAAAGAAACAATACCACACATGGATATACAATATAATAAAGATAAAGATGATTATTTAATTAGCGCTAATTATCATTTAAGTAGTTATGATCAAAACATTATAAATACATATTTCATGCCTACAGACTGGTCAGGTAATGGTAAACCAAAAGAAATAAGAAACATAATTGGTGAATACTTAAAAGACAAGCCAAAAAGAAAAATAGATGAGAAAGAACAAATTGATGAAAAAGAATTAACAACTGGGAAACATATCGCGGCAGAAATCATTACTAACATTTGGGAAGATTACATAGATACCCTAATAGAAGATCAAAGCTGGCCTAGGCAATGTAAAGACATAAATAAGTTTTTATTTGAAATGGATTTAGCAGAAATTATTGGCACAAAATCTATAAAAAATGAATTACTAGAATTATATCAAGTATTATCTAAAAGAATTGCCATCCTATACCACCAAGATCAACATTTAAAAATTAGTTCCTATGGAAATATATATTTAGCAAGAGCAAACTACGAACTATTAATTTCAGGATACGAAAAAATAATTAGCACATCATTTGGTGAATATAAAAAATCATTAAAAATAGATCTATCAGATTCAACTTTTCAAGAGACTCATGAAATCCCAGGAGTATATTATTGGGACGATGATATTGATGAAGAAACAAACACTACAGTTATTGGAAATAATCAAGCTAAAAAGTTAGTTAAAGTTTTAGATGAACAAGCTAAAAATATTAATTAAAACAAATAAGAAGTCTTAGTTTTCGCTTCTTATTTTATTATTAATAATTTCTATCACTAAAATCGTTAAAAAATATATATCCTCTGTCATCATCTTTTATAAAATAACCTAATCTTCCTCTTAATTTAATAGGTTTATCTATTTTAGGCTTGCCACTATCACTTATTGATACTGTTATATGAGGAATCTTTAATTTTGAAGGGTCTTTTTTCATCATAATTAATATAATATCTTTTTAATTCTTCTTTAACATCTATCTCAAAAACACTATTTTTCCATCATTACCATAACCAACAAGATATATATAAATACTTCCTTACTATACCATTAAATATCTTCTCACCTTGTAAATGACACTTAAATGTGCAATGAAGGTAGTCATTAACTCTCGTTAAACATCTACTTTCTTTAGAAAAAATAATTTTCTCTTCTTTGACGATTTTTTCAATCAAATCATAAAAATGCATATAATATCTCATTCTTTATATCAGTAGTTTTATCACCTTGTCTACCAAACATCTCACCCATAATCTCCCTTTCTTTATTACTAAATAGATAATCCATTATTTATTATAACCTAAATATTTAAAAAAAACTGCATAATTATAAAAATACTGGTTATTATAATAATGTACATAAATAATATGTACAACACCAGGAAGTCTTACTACTGGTCTAAAGAGCTTTAAGCTCTTTTCTTTTTACCAAAAATTACATCTATAATTTGACAAATTTCTTGAATATTTTCTATTAAGATAACAAAGACTAATAGTGGAAAGGAGGAAAATAATGAAAAAAATCAGTAAGATTCTATTACTATTTGTTTTAACAATTACCTTAAGTACTACAATAAACGTTAAGGCTGCAACTAGTAAAACTGTTAATAACCAAGCTGAACTAAAAGAAGCTTTAAATGATAGCAATATCTCTACTATTATTCTTGGTAGTGATATAGAAACAACTGAGAAGATTAATATAATGAGAGATGTTACTATTGATGGTAATAATAAAACAATTAAGTATGTAGGAAAGTTTGGCTCTAGCAGTAGTAGCGATAATACTGTATGGGGAGGAATTTATGTATTACAGATTTATAAGAGCAATGTTACTTTAAAAAATATTAAACTAACTGGTGGTAATGCAGGACTTCTTATAAATGGTGGACATGCTACATTTGTAGGTAAAATAGATGTATCTGGTAATGGTTTTGGTGGTATTGAACTTGGTAAAGGTAGCGGAGTTACAGAAGCTCCTACTCTAACAATAACTGATAATGCCGAGATCATTAATACAACTGAAAGTGCTGATAAACCAACAATATGGGTACATGATGATACAAATGGTGCTGTTATGGAAATAGGTAATACTGAATTTGAACTAAACTCAGGAGAAGAACTAACTCTTGATGAAATTAATGAACTAGAAGAATCTATTGAAAACCCAGAGACAAGTGACTCATTATTGTTAAATATATTCTTTTTATCTATCTTTGTTATTTTATCAAGTTATGCTTTTAAAAAGATTCTTAATAAAGAATAAGAGAAACTAGCTAGTTTCTTCTTTTTTTAATAGTTTATCATGGACTACTACCCTTTTACCAAAATTATCTTTACAAGTAGAAAGAGTTAGTATTTTATCATTTGTATTTACATCAGTATTAAAATTATAAATACTTCTTTTCATAATTGTTTCTAAAAACTCTTTAAAATACTTATTACTACTAAAATATGTCTTAATATAATAACCTTCTTTAGGT
>CASEDN010000163.1 GCA_949286645.1 uncultured bacterium | reverse complement strand
GAATCAATAACTGTAGAATCAGTAAAAGAAGGGATTAAGATATATGAAAATAAAGTAGGAGTCTTAACAAATAATCCTACCTTTGATAAGCAAATGTTCGCTCTAAATAATTATATGCATCTATCTAATAGAGAACCAGAATGTAAATTCAGTAAAGATTTTGAATTAAAAAGATATAGTAGAGGAATGGGTGCTATAGGACTTCCTGGAGACTTATCAAGTCAATCTAGATTTATAAGAGCATCCTTTGTAAAACTTAATTCTGTCTCTAAAGACACAGAAAAAGAAAGTGTCAGTCAATTTTTTCATATCTTAAACTCTGTTGATCAACAAAGAGGTTGTTGTGAAATAGAAAATGGAAAATATGAAATAACTCTTTACACTTCATGTTGTAATACAAATAAAGGTATTTATTACTATACTACTTATGATAATCATCAAATAACAGCAGTTGACATGTATAAAGAAAATTTAGATAGTAAAGATCTTATTTCATATCCATTAATAAAAGAAGAACAAATAAGAATACAAAATTGATTAATCAAGATAACTAACTTGCCTTTTACATGTCACAAAGTGTCTAATTGTGTCATAATGCTTGTAAAATACTCTTTATAATTATAAGATAATAATAAGGAGTGTGATACAAGTGATATATCCATCTATTGATAAACTACTAAACATTGTAAATTCTAAATATGAATTAGTTCATATTGCTGCAAGACGTAGTAAAGAAATGACTAAAGATGAACACTATCAACTAGCTCTTAACCAATATAAATGTGAAAAGAATATAGGAAGAGCTTTAGAAGAAATTTTAGAGGGTAAATTAAAAGTAACTGAAAAGAAATAATCAGTTACTTTTTACTTGACTGTTACAAATTTGTCTAATATAGTAAAACTGAGGTGAATCTAATGAAAATAGAAAAGTTTAAGAAAAGACCTAATGGTTTATATACCATTTATTTAGATAATTTTAACTCTTATGACTTTTATGAAGAGATAATATTAAAATATAAACTTTTAATAACAAAGACGATAGAAGAAGATGAACTTACTAAGATAATTGAAGATAATAAAAACTATGAAAGTTACTATGATGCTTTAAAGACTTTAAAAAGAACTATTAAAACTAAAGAAGAGATAATAAAAAAACTAACAGAAAAAAAGTATAGCAAGGAAAGTATAGCCTTTGCTATCACTACTTTAGAAAAACAAGGCTATATTAATGATAAAAACTATGCTAAGAGTTATGTTCATAATAGTATTATTACAACTAATAAAGGCCCTAAAAAAATAGCTTTAGAGCTAGATAAAAAGGGAATAGAGCCTAATGATTATAATGAAGCTTTAGAAGAGTATACTATGTTCTTAGAAAAAGAAAAAATAGAGAAGTTAATCTCCAAAAAAATAAAATCTAATCATAATAAAAGTGCTAAAGTTTTAAAACAGAAATTACAAATAGATTTAATTAATAATGGCTTTTCTAAAGATATAATAAAAGAAGTATTAAACTCTACTGATATAGAAGAAAATAATGATATTGCTAAAAAAGAATATCAAAAATATTATAACAAATTAAGTAAAAAATACTCTGGTAAAGAACTAGAGTATAAACTTAAACAAAAAATGTATAG
>CASEDN010000162.1 GCA_949286645.1 uncultured bacterium | reverse complement strand
TATAATAAAGTATCTCCTTTATATAAAGTTTTTGGTAAAGACAACTTTGTTAATTTTAGTAAAGATGTAAGCGATTTATATTATACTGCAGCTTTAATTAATAAATTAGTAGAAAAAGGTACGACAGTATCTATTAATTTCACACCTTATAAAAAACAAATAGATAAAATGAAAACATATTCAAATCGAAAGACTATTATATAAATTTAAAAACTGTATCTTGTCAGGTTGTTTAACAGATACATTTATGTTATTATTTATTTAGGAATACTTAGCCAATTAGGTACTATCCCCCTAACTTATATTTTTATAATGTGAAAGGGGAACTGATAATATGAGAAAACTTGAAAAATTTCTATGTTATATCATATTTTCGCTTATTTTCGTAATAATAATCTTATTATTTATGTTAATAAAAATAGTACCTACTCCTTAGAGTGGTACTAACCAAACAATAATGGGGTAGTACCTAACGGCTCAAAGCTAGGTATTCCCTTTTTTATAATATGTAAATTTCTTTTACATATTCATATTATCATAAATAATTAATTTTATCAAGAGGGATGATTTTATGACTTTGACTATAGATAATGAAACTTATAATTTAGAGATAGTTAAGAAAAGTACTACTAAAAATATATATATTAGAGTAAAAGATGATTTAACTATCTATGTAACATGTAATACCTTAACTTCTAATAAAAAAGTAATGAGTGTAATAGAAGAAAACTATGATTCTATTAGAAAAATGATAAAGAAAGTTAAAGAAAAAATAAAATTTAATAGTGAATTTTACTATTTAGGTAAAAAATATGATATTATATATACAGAGTTTTGTGACTTTAAATTAGGTGAAAATAAAGTTTTTATTAAAAGAGACTTTGATTTAGATAAATGGAAGAAGAAACAAGCTTTAGGTATTTTTAGTAAACATCTAGAAATGTGTTATAATAACTTTACTAGAAGTATTCCTCATCCTAAATTAAGACTTAGGAAGATGACTACTAGATGGGGAGTATGTAATGTTAAGACTCATGTTATTACATTAAACACAGAATTAATTACTAAAGATATAGGTTGTCTTGATTATGTTATTTATCATGAGTTAAGTCATTTAATAGAAGCGAATCATTCTAAGAAGTTTTGGGCTATTGTAGAAGAGAACTGTCCTGATTATAAGAAGTGGAGAAAATTAACTAATAAATATGGAGAAGAGGAGTAGTATGGTTATAACTAGTTTAGATAATGATAAAGTTAAGTACTATTATAAATTACAGAAGAAAAAGTATCGTGATATTAATAATGAGTTTATAGTAGAAGGAGAACATTTAGTATTAGAAGCATATAAAGCTGGTGTTTTGAAAGAAATCCTATTAGAAGAAGGAGAGGTATTACCAATAGATGTAGAACAAATTGAAGTAAGTAGAGAAGTCTTAAAGAAAATAAGTAGTTTATCATCTCCTCCTAAGATGATAGGGTTATGCGAGAAGATAATTGATACGACAATAGGTAAGAGAATACTAATATTAGATGAAATACAAGATCCTGGTAATATGGGTACTATTATTAGAAGTGCTGTTGCCTTTAATATAGATACTATCGTAATAGGAGATAATACTGTAGATGTTTATTCTCCTAAAGTAGTAAGAGCGACTCAAGGTATGATTTTTCATGTACCAATAGTCTTCTATTCAATAGATAAATTAATTCCTATATTAAAGAAATTAAAAATACCTGTACTTGCAACTAATGTTAAGTATGGTGAAGAAGTAAAGAACTTATCTCAAGATGAAAAAGAAACCTTTGCCCTCATAATAGGTAATGAAGGTAATGGGGTTAATCCTAAGTATTTAGAACAAAGTGATAAATTTATCTATATACCAATGAATAGTGCTGTAGAAAGCCTTAATGTAGGGGTTGCAACTTCTATAATACTTTATGAAATGGATGAGGTTAATGACTAAATTATATATAGGCAAAATAGTTAATACC
>CASEDN010000161.1 GCA_949286645.1 uncultured bacterium | reverse complement strand
TAGGAGAAAATCCAAGAGATGTTGCAAGAGAATATCTTGATAGTATAGATTTTTAAACTTTGACAAATTATATACTTTTTGATATAATATAGCCAATTTCATTGAAGGGGGATTTAAAAATGAATAATAATGATTCAAAATTATTCTATGACTTTATTAGGTCTAATGGATATAATCCTGAAAACTATTATCAAACTTTAGAGTTAGTTCAATCTGTACCTAATTCTATGTCACAATATGTAAGAGAATATAAGCAATTTCTATTATCTAGAAAAGTTATTTATAGTGAGTTAGAAGAATATGATATAAAAGGTGCTTTAGGTTATCTTGAAGCTGATGCGACAATAACTGTTCCTAAAACATTAGAAGCAGATGATTATTTTAGATATCATAGACCAAAGCTACCATATACACCTCATGGTTATAGATATCCAGATATTTCTGAATTTGATACAGGTGTTGTATTTATGGATGAATTTAGTCGTAATGAAGTATCACAAATCATAAGACTATCATGTGCAAAGAACTTTCCTAACATGTTTATCGGTTTTGTAGCTGATAAAAATGATAAAAATGATAAAACATTAAGTATTAAAGAAGATATTCTTCAAATGTTAAGCGATGGATTTTCTTATCATATGGTTCATGATACTGATAGTGAAAAAGGCAAAGAATTTTATCTAATGAAAAGATAAAATTAAGATAAAATTAAGGTATAAAAGCCAGTTGAAAATAAGACATATTTATGATATGATGAATACGTAAAGAAAATTTACATATAAATAAAAAAAGGGAATACCTAGTTTTCCTATGTTAGGTACTATCCCTTAAAATTTAATTTAAAAGATGGTACCGACTCAAGTAGTTGGTACTAATTTTATTAGAATGATAATAATTACAATGATAAGTAATATAATGATGTTGCACAGATATTTCTCTGTTTTTCTCATATTATCAATTCCCCTTTCACATTATATAAATTAGTATAAGTTAGGGGGATAGTACCTAAACAACTAGATATTCCATTAATAATGTAACATATATATTAAAATAAAATAATCGAACAAGATACATTTTTTAATAGAAATTTTGTTTGTAATTATAAAGAAAGGAAAGGTTAATAATGAAAATAAAATATAATGTTTCTAATATGCATTGCACAGGATGTGAAAATAGAATAAAAAACTCTTTAAAGATGATAAAAGGAGTTAAAGATGTTGAAGCCGATTATAATACTGGAGAAGTTATTGTAGAGTCTAAAAATGAGAAAGTAAGTGAAAAAATTAAAGAACTACTTAATAATCTTGATTTTCCTGTAAATAGTGAAGAAGTTGTTAAATAAAATACTTAGACTAAATTAATCTAAGTATTCTTTTATTTTGCTATAACTATTAACTAATACTTCTTCTATCCCTCTTTTACAATTAGCAGGGGATGGAGATGGAAGTTTAATCGCTTCTATTCCAACATTTTTAAGAAGATATTTATTATATAAACTATATGCCTTAGTACCAGTTGTAAATATCGCTTCAATATTACTATTATCAACAATTTTCTTAATATCATTAGGTATAACATCTTTAATACTACTATCACTTGATGCTGTTATATTACAACTATATACGACATCAAAAAGAGCGATTTTATGAGTTAAGAGAAACTTTTCCCTATCTTGATTAGAACTTCCAATATCTTCATTAAAGACCTTTTCTAAAGTAGACCAAAATCTATTTTTAGGATTCCCATAATAAAAATTATTTTCTCTTGATTTAATGGAAGGAAAACTACCTAATATTAAAACTTTAGACTCACTATTATAAATTGGTTTTAATGGATGAACTACTTTCAAAAATACCACCTCATGTGGTAGTATAATTATAGAAAGTGTTTTTGTAAAGAAGGTGTTTTAATGCAAGATATAAATTATTTATTATATAGATTATCTAAGTCAAAGTTTAGAAGTAGTTTTCATCTTAAAGAAAAAGATATAGAATATATTGATAAAAAAGGATTAGACAAAGTTAAAGAACATGCTTATGACTTTATAAATAAAAGATTAAAGCCAAGTGTTATTCCTAATGATGGTAAACAAACACCTATGAGAGGACATCCTGTTTTTATAGCAGAACATGCAACTGCTACCTGTTGTAGAGGTTGTTTAAATAAATGGTATGGTATTCCCAAAAATAGAGAATTAACTGATATGGAAGTGGATTATATCGTAAAAGTAATTATGACATGGATAACAAATGAATATAAGAAAAGATAGCTAAGATGATTTTTACCTATCTTTATTGTAATCCATATCTTTTATTAAATTTCTCTATTTGACTTAATCTTTCTGGCTTTTTTTACTAGTTTTTTACTATCATCTATAGTTGATTCTTTAGTATAATCATCAAAAATTTCTTTTCTTTCTTTTTCTTCATTAAGTGTATTAGGAATTTCGATATGTCTACCTCTTAGCAAGTTAAATTTTACTTCATTTAAAATATAATCATTATCTCCAAAATATATCTGGTTTAAATAAACATCATATATGTAGCCTTTATCAAATTGGAGTATCATTTGAATAGCAGTTGGTATTGGTTGATTAAAGTTCAAATCAGACAAAGCAGGGACATATATGTGTAATATTTTACTTTTTTCTTGTTCACAACTATATTTATGACTATGACCATGAAGAATAATTGATGATTTTGATTTAATTAATTTACCTTTGTGGGTGTTATGGAATAGTTGTATTTGATCATTTTTAATATTTATAAAAAAATTATTATAATTACTGATTATAATATCGTGCCTGTAATTTCTTAATATTTCAATTATATTTTGTCCACTTTTTCTTAATCCAGTTTCATCATGATTACCCCCAACACTAAAAGTTAAAATATTCTTATCAAAATGATAATCTTTAACGAAGTGTTCAATTTGTTCGTAGACATTTGAAATATATTGTTCTGCATGAGTAATTGTACCATCTATCATATCTCCACATAAGAAAATAATATGTATGTCATTTTTTATACAATAGTTAAAAGCTCTATCTACTAAATCGCTTCTTTCAAATTTATTACCATAATGTAAATCAGAAATTAATAAAACTTTAAGTTCTAACTCATCAGGAGAGGTTATTATAGATTTTTCATTACTTGTATAAACGTCATCTAACATCCTAACAGATGTAATAGGTTCATACTTTATTGCACCATTAGAATAATATTTTCTTCTATAATGAAAACCTTTATTCTGTAAAATAGTCAAGTTATTATAAAGTTGCTTATTTGAAATATTTAGGATATGGCATATCTCATTGCAAGTTTTTCCTTCATTTATTAGCTCTATCAATTTTGTTGTTTGCTCTGACATCATAATATATTTTCCCCCTGTATATTTATTTGTAAAATAAAACTAAGCCAAAAGACCTAGTTGAATCTCTATATATGGTGGGCTGTTAGGGATTCGAACCCTAGACCCATTGATTAAGAGTCAATTGCTCTACCAACTGAGCTAACAGCCCATAAACTTATTACTCATATAATATAGCATAGAACAGAAAAAAAAGAAAGTAATTTTTTAAGAAAAATGTTAAAAATTAATAGTTTATTATTACTTTTGAGTTTTAATATAGTATAATTTTTTATGAAAGAGGTGAGTTTGTGTCATTGTCATTGATTGCAGCAGTAGGAAGAAATGGTGAATTAGGAAAAGAAAATAAACTACCTTGGTATTTACCTGAAGATTTGCTTTTCTTTAGAAAAATAACTACTAATAATACAATTATTATGGGAAGAAAAACATTTGAATCATTGCCTAAAATGCTTCCTAAAAGGAGACATGTTGTACTTACAAAATCAGAAATGAAATATCCTGAAGATATAATAGTATATCATGATATTAATGAATTATTAAAAAATGAAAAAAATGGATTTGTTATTGGTGGTGCCAGTATATATTCGCGATTTATTGATTATGTTTTAGAAATGTATTTAACAGAAATAGATAAAGAATATGAAGCGGATACTTATTTTCCAACTTTTGATAAAAATAAGTTTGATTGCGAAATTTTAGATAGTTGTTATGATGAAAATGAAGCAGTTAATTATAAACATGTTTTATATAAAAGAAAAAGAAGTTATTTCTAGAAAGGAACAACTTCTTTATTAGCTTGTTTATTAATAAAATGCTGCACAATAAGTAAAATTATACCAAGAATAATACCAATAAATGTAATCATATAGAATGTATTAGTAACAGGTTTTAAGATAATAGTAGCATTTGCAACACTAGACATTCTATCACTTACTAAAGCCATTAATCCATTAAATAATAGAGTAGATATCGCTACTGTTATAGAAACAATACCAATATATTCTAAAAAGTTCTTCTTCTTAAAACTACTTATAAATAATAATACTGCAATAACTGCGATTATTATATAAAGAGTAGTATGTAAATTATCATCCCTACAAATCTTAATAATATCAACTAAAAACTGTCCACTACTAGATACTTCACCATTACTATCATCACTATTAGTTCCATTAATAACAATACTTAAATTATTATTAATCGCTTCATTTGCATAACTTTCTAATTCACTTTTCTCATTATCATCCAAATTAAGTTCATATTTCTCATTTGCCTTATCAATAAATTCTCTAGTCTCCTCATTAACTTCAATACTACCATTATTTAAATAAGCATCAATTCCTTGTTGTAATATTTCATTAACATAATCCTTCGCTTCATCTGTTTGTAAAATAGAATCAACTTGTTCCTCTGAAACACCATAACTATTTGCATAGTTATAAATCTCTTGCCCATAATCAGTTTCCTTAAAATCATTAACTACAACCTCATAATCAATATTATCAAGTATTTCTCTTGTAGAACTTGGACTTGTTAGACTACCTACAGTAAATACCGTAACAGTAACAATAACTGCAATAAATAAAGCAATTGTAAGTAAATAATTAATAAAAGTTCTCATAAATTCCTCCTTCTTTGCCCTTATTATAGCACGCGTTTAATAGTTTATAAATATATAAATTTATGTTATTATTAAATAGAAATGAAGGTGTACTTATGAAAGAGAAAATTAAAAGATATAATCCTGATATAAGACGTGGACTAACTAGTAAAGAAGTAGAAGAGAGATTTACTAATAATTTAGTTAATTTTAATACTGATGTAAAAACTAAAAGTGTTAAAGAAATTGCAAAAGAAAATGTCTTTACTCTATTTAATATCATTAATATTGTCCTAGCAATCGCTATAATATCAGTAGGCTCTTTTAAAAACTTAACCTTTATAATTATAATCGTCCTAAATACTTTAATTAGTACAATTCAAGAGTTAAGATCTAAATATACAATAGATAAGTTAAGTGTAATATCAGAGCATAAGATTAAGGTAATAAGAGATTCTAAAATAGAAGAAGTGTTTCTTGATGAAGTAGTACTTGATGATATCGTTAAATTTACTAGTGGGAATCAAATAGTAGTAGACTCTATCATTAAAGAAGGAGAAGTCCTAGTAGATGAATCATTTATTACAGGAGAAGAAGAGAATGTTTTAAAAAAAGAAGGAGATATGCTTTTATCAGGTAGTTTTATTGTAAGTGGTACTTGTACTTGTAAAGTAGAGCATATTGGTTATGATAATTATACTGCAAAAATAAGTAGTGATACTAAATATATTAAAGAAGTATCTAGTGAAATTATGAGAAGTTTAAATAAAATAGTTAAGACAATCTCTTTTGTCATAGTCCCTTTAGGAATACTTTTATTTGCAAGACAAATGTTTCTTCCTGATAATACTTTTGAAAATGCTGTTGTTAATACTGTCGCTGCTCTTATCGGTATGATACCAGAAGGTTTAGTATTACTAACAAGTACAGTCTTTGCCGTTAGTGTTATAAGACTATCAAAGAAAAAAGTCCTTGTTCAAGACTTATACTGTATTGAAACACTTGCAAGAGTAAATGTAATTTGTCTTGATAAGACGGGAACAATTACAGAAGGTGTTATGGAAGTAAAAGATGTTATAGATAAAGAAATGCCTAAAGTAGAGTTAAAAGATTTGCTTGGAACTATAGTTCATATTATTGATGATGATAATCCTACTGCCAAAGCTTTAAAGACTGCTTTTTATAATAAGAATACTTTAGATTATGAGAAAATTGTACCATTTAATTCTACTACTAAATGCTCTGGACTTATAATGAAAGATGGAAAAGCAATTTTTATAGGTGCTCCCGAATTTCTTTTAAAAGATTATAAGAAATATAAAGAAGAGGTAGATAGATTAACTAGTGATGCTAGAGTAGTAGCAGTGGTAGAGTATAGTAATTATAATAAGAAAAGTGAAAAACAAAGATTACTAGGGTTTGTCCTACTTCAAGATAAGATTAGAAAAGAAGCAGAATCTACGATTAAGTACTTTAAAGATCAAGGAGTTAAAGTTAAGATTATCTCAGGTGATAATAAAAATACCGTTTTAAATATCGCTAAACGTGCAGGGGTAGGGGATAACTTAAAGGCCATAGATTTATCTACTTTAAATAGTGAAGAAGAAATAAAGGAGGCTGCACTTAAATATGATGTTTTTTGTAGAGTTAAACCAGAAGAAAAACATATCTTAATAAAAGCCTTAAAAGATGCTGGTAATACCGTTGCAATGACGGGTGATGGTGTAAATGACTGTCTTGCCTTAAAGGAAGCAGATTGTTCTATCGCTATGGCTAGTGGTACAGATGCTGCAAGAAGTGTCTCACAACTTGTTTTATTAGACTCTAACTTTGATTCTATGCCTAGTGTTGTTTTAGAAGGAAGAAGAAGTATAAATAACTTACAAAGATCAGCATCACTTTTCCTAGTTAAGACAATTTATGCTGGACTACTTGCATTCATCTTTCTATTTTTAGAAGAATCATATCCATTCATTCCAGTTCAGTTAACTTTATCAAGTGTTGTAACTATAGGAATACCTTCATTTATACTAGCTTTGGAGCCTAATAAAGATAGAGTAGAAGGTAACTTCCTAATTAATGTCTTGAAAAAAGCCGCACCACCTGCCTTTGTTATCGTTATAAATATTGTTATTATTACCTTGTTTGGTGGTGCTATAGGACTAACTTATGCGAAAGTATCAACACTATCTTTAACAATTACTGCCTATGTATCATTTATTCTTTTATATAAAGTATGTCAACCATTTAATAGAGTTCGTTTAATTCTCTTTGCTCTAATGTTTTATTTATTCATCTACTGTATTATTAACTTAACGACACTTTTCTCAATTACTCATTTTGATTACCTAATGATATTTATAACTTTTATTCTAATGTTTGCATCCCACGAATTATATAAACTATTTGAATTATTAGTAGATAAAGTTACTAAAAAACTAAAAATATAAATGCTTCGAAAACTTTTGGAGCATTTTTTTATTTATCGTTAATTATTATTATAGGAGGTGATGACAGTAAAAAGAAACTACGGTTTTGACAACGAATGGGACTTCTTCAACTACCTTAACGGTAAAAAAGTAGGAGAAGTAAATCTTATGTTTAGAAAGTTCTTGCTTGCCAACTTTCCGTATATTAACAACGATATGAAAATAACTGTCTATGTTAATTTTGATAGAACTAAAGAAGATATTTGGATTAAAGTAGGCAAAGTAAAGAAATCTATTAGTATTAAAATGGGTAAATGTAATACTGTTCATAATGAGTATATCTATAATTTTACTAAGTTTTTAGAACAAGAAAAAGTTCCCCTTAAGATTGTAGATATAATATTAGATTATTTCTTTGCCGATGGTACTACTAATGGAACTGGTAAAAGAACTTTAACTTTTCCTGATTATAAATTAAAACTTAAAAGAAAAGTTAAAAAAGTTAATAAGTATTTTATGAAACATGAGGATTTACTTATCAAATTAATTAATCGTTTTGTAATAGGAAGTACAGATATCTTGATACATGGAACAGTTGATAATTTTACTTATATTACTAAAGATGAAATAATTAAACTGCTACTTTCCTTGAAGAAGGAACCATCATCAACAATTCATTTTTCTAGGCTAATTTTTGCATCTAAAGGACGTAATAATGACATTGATAAGTTTATAGTGCAAATTAAATGGTATAACCTAGAAGATGATATTGCAAGAATAAGAAAAAACTTACCAGTTTAATACTAGTAAGTTTTAATTTTTATAATGGCGGAGACAGAGGGATTTGAACCCTCGCAGCAGTTGCCCGCTCTACACCCTTAGCAGGGGCGCCTCTTCAGCCTCTTGAGTATGTCTCCAAAACGCATCTCTTCTTTGTCATTAGACATTTATAATATTACCCTAAAGAAATATAAATGTCAAGAAAAAATAAAAGAAAAGCTCCCTTTCACAGGGAACTTGGATTTCTCATTGGTGACCAGTACGGAATTCGAATCCGTGAATGCTACCGTGAAAGGGTAGTGTGTTAAGCCGCTTCACCAACTGGCCATATGTAGTTTAATGTCTTTTTCTTGACATAAAAAAATAAAAATAAAGGGCGCCTCAACTAGGACTTGAACCTAGGACCCCTTGATTAACAGTCAAGTGCTCTAACCAACTGAGCTATTGAGGCATATCTAATTAAATGGTGGGCCTGACAGGACTTGAACCTGTGACCCCTTGCTTATCAAGCAAGTGCTCTAACCGACTGAGCTACAGGCCCGGATTGATAGCACATTTACATTCTACACTAAACTAGAAAGAAATGCAAGCTTTTTTTGCTTTTTTCTTCAAGCAATATTAGAATAGCAAATAACTTTTATTAAATCAAGTGTTTTTTTGAAAAATTTCATATAAATTTCACAAAAACTGGATAGATTATTAGTTAGGAGGGAAAAAATGAAAAGAATAGGGCAATTTTTTAAGAAACATTGGAAGAAGTTTTTACTAGCCATCATTATTATAGCCGTAATCGCCGCAATTATTTATCTAAGTTTTAGGGCCTATGATAGATATCGAGAAAATCTATTAACAGATCCTGCTTGGATAAGAGAAAACGTTAATTTTGTAGAAAATGATGAAGGTGTATATGAAGTAGAAAAAGATGAAGAAATATCTATTTTTAGTGAAGATTATCAAAATATAATTGAAGAGAAAATAGATGAATTAAAAGATAAAGCTGATTATACCCTAGAAGATCCTTTATTAATCCACAATCCATTTGGTACTGGTTCACTATCTTACTACTTATATTATACTGATAGTGATGAAGATTTAGACTATAAAATTGAAACAGAAGGATATAGTGATTTTGAACAAGAAATATCTCATAAAGATAGCAATGAATATCAATTAGTTGGATTTGTTCCAGGAGAAACTAATACTCTAACACTTACTAGTGGAGATGAAGAACATGAATTTACTATTACAACTCCTAAGTCTGAAGCTGATATTGATATACAGGTAGAAGTAGTGGATGGAGATAGTGAAGAAGAATTAACAGATGGACTTTATGCTCTTTTAGGACATGATAAAAACTACAACTCTAATATTTATCTATATGATAATGATGGAGTACTAAGAGAAGAGTTTGTTCTAGATAGTTATAGAGCAGATCGTATTATCTTTGATGATGATTATATGTATTATGCTTATAATAAAAAAGGTATAATTAAAGTAAATGATTTAGGTAAAATAGAAGAGTTCTATGATTTAGGAAAATATTCAATGCATCATGATATGGTTTATGATGAAGATAATAATCGTTTTGTAATATTAGTTAATGAAGATGGTACTGATACTATTGAAGACGTTATAATTACAGTAGATTTAGAGACTAAAAAGATAGAAAAAATAGTTGATATGAAAGACTTACTACCAGAATTTTATTTAAATGCTGTTAAACCAGAAGGTAAAAATACTTATGGCGGTTATGAACTTGATTGGATTCATTTAAATAGTCTATCTCTAATAGGAGATGATATTGTCTTAAGTTCAAGAGAGTTAAGTACTATAATCTATATTAGTGATGCTTATACTGACCCTAGTGTTAAATATTTATTAACAGATGAATCTGTTACAGAAGATACTTCATATGGTGATTTACTATATGAAAAAGTAGGAGACTTTGTTCCTCAAGCAGGACAACATAGTATTACTTATTATACAGATGAGACTCTTGAAGATGGAGAGTATTACTTATATATGTTTAATAACAATTACCAAGGTGCTAGAACAAGACCTAACTTTGATTGGTCAAATTATCCTGGTACTGGTACTTATAATGAGGGAGAAACATCATACTTCTATCAATATAAAGTTAATGAAAATGATAAGACTTATGAATTAGTTAAGAGTTTTGAAATACCTTACTCAAGTATAGTAAGCGATGTTGAAATACTTGATGGTGGTAATATTGTTGCCGGTAGTGGTAAAGATAACTCTTATGGTGAATATGATAATGATGGTAATTTAATTAGACAATTTAATTACAACTCTAAGAAATATGCTTATCGTGTCTTTAAATATGAATTTAATAATTTATTTGATTAGAAAGAGTCTAGTGATAGACTTTTTTCTTTTTATCTGATAAAATAATACCGTATTTTGAAGGGATGGTGTTAATGAAAGGAAAAGTTTTAGAAAAAGGAGAACTATTAGAAACATTATATGTTTTATTTAAAGACTTAAGTAAGAAAAAAATAAAGAACTATCTAAAAGATGGTGGAGTACTACTTAATGGCAAAGTTGTAACGAAATATGATGCTACGGTTAAGAAGAATGATATTATTGAACTTAGTAAGATTAATAAAACTCATAAGAAGAGTAATCTTGATATTATCTATGAAGATGAATATTTCTTTGTAATTAATAAACCTGCTGGACTTTTATCGATAAGCACTACTAAAGAAAAAGAAAAGACTGCCTATCACCAGGTTAGAAAGTTTATTAAAAGCAGAAAAAAGAATGATAAAATCTTTGTCTTACATCGTCTTGATAAAGACACATCAGGAGTCTTAGTCTTTGTAAAAGATAATACTCTAAAAAATCTCTTACAAAATAATTGGGATAAATATGTTAAAACAAGAGAATATGTCGCTTTAGTAACAGGTAATGTAAAAGATGTGGATGACTATACTTGTTACTTAAAAGAAATAGGACCTGATAAAGTTATTGTTACTAATAAAAAAGAAGGTAAAATTTCTGTTACTTCTCTTAAGACGATTAATAAAAATAATAAATATAGTCTTGTTAAAGTTAATATTAAAACCGGAAGACGTAATCAAATAAGAGTAGTTTTAAATCATTTAGAAAGTCCTATAGTAGGAGATAAAAAGTATGGAGGTATTAAATCTAATAGACTTTATTTACATGCTAGTAAGTTAATAATAACTAATCCTCTTAATAATAAAACTTATACATTTGAAAGTAGTGTACCTACATCATTTAAGAAG
>CASEDN010000160.1 GCA_949286645.1 uncultured bacterium | reverse complement strand
ATACTTGGTAATTTAAAGACAATATTTCATTTAAATATTTACTTAAATAATCATCTGATAGTGATAATTTTTCTTTTAAATATCTATATATTTTTTTCCTAATTTTTTTATCTAAGTAGTCTTCTACTTGCCTATAATTTATATAATCTTGATAATATTTTTCTAATGATTTATATTTCTTAGGATCATAACCTAGTTCTTTTAAAGAAAAATAAGTAATATCTGGTAGTGATTTAAAAATATAGTTAGTTTTAGATAATCTATTTCTTATTAATTCTTCATATCTATAACCATATTCTTCAATAAGCATTTCTTCCATATAGTTATAGCTTTCTTTAGATATATTTTCTAACTCTTGCATTATTTATGATACTCAAAGTAAAAATCTAATATTCTAACCATATCCCCATCAACTGCACCCATTTTCTCAAGTTCTTCATCAATACCCATTTTTCTTAGTTTATTACTAAATCTTTTAATACCTTCATCAGTGAATTTAGTCATTTTAAATAGTTTCTCTACTTTTTCTCCTTTAATTACAAAGTCTTCCCCATCTTTTTCAATTGTAAAAGGCTTCTCTTCTTTAAATTTATATAAGACATGAGACTCAAAAGCATCTTCTTCATAAAGATTCTCTTCTTTTATAGTGTCTAATAAATCACTTAAGTAATCTATTACTTCAGTAAGTCCATCACTTGTAATAGCACTTATTTCAAAGATTTTCTTATCTTTAACTTTCTCTTTAAATTTATTAAGATTATCAATACTTCCTTCAATATCCATTTTATTAGCTAGTATTACCATAGGTTTAGTAAGTAGTTTTTTATTAAATTCTTCAAGTTCTTTATTGATTAAAACATAATCTAGATAAGGATCTCTTCCTTCAGTACTAGCCATATCAATTACGTGTAATATTACTCTAGTTCGCTCTATATGTCTTAAAAAACGATCTCCTAGTCCTTCTCCTTTACTTGCACCTTCTATTAATCCAGGAAGATCAGCCATAACAAAAGTTTTACCATTAGTAGCACGTACTACACCAAGGTTTGGCTTTAATGTTGTAAAGTGATACTCCGCTATCTTAGGTTTAGCTTTACTTACTTTAGAAATAATAGTACTTTTACCAACACTAGGAAGACCAACAAGACCAACATCAGCAAGGAGTTTAAGTTCTACTTTAATAGTTCTCTCTTCCCCTGGTTCTCCATTTTCAGAGAAGTTTGGGGCGGTATTAGTCTGAGTTTTAAAAGCCGTATTACCACGTCCTCCACGTCCACCTTTAGCAATAATAGCAGAAGCATTTTTACCCTTTAAATCGGCAATAATAAGACCAGTATCAGTATCTGTTACAACAGTTCCTTGAGGCACTTTAACTACTAAAGGTTCCGCTCCTTTACCATGTTGGTTCTTACCTTTACCATTTTCACCTTTCTTACCTTTTATCTCTTTTTGATAACGTAAATCAAGTAATGTATGAAGTCCTTCATCTACTTTAAAGATAATATCAGACCCATGTCCTCCATTACCTCCATAAGGTCCTCCCATAGAAATATATTTTTCACGTCTAAAAGCAGTACAACCATCTCCACCACTTCCAGCGATTACTTTAAGTGTTACTTCATCTACAAACATATTAACACATCCCCTCTAAAACATATCTGTATTATAACATAGAGAAAAGAAAAAAAGAAGAGAATCTCTTCTTTAAACAATTTATTCACTTACTGGATAAACAGAAGCTTGTTTCTTATCTCTTCCTTTACGTTCAAATTTTACAATCCCATCTACTGTTGCATATAATGTATCATCATTACCACGTTTTACATTAACACCTGGGAATATTTTAGTTCCTCTTTGACGATAAATAATACTTCCAGCAGTTATATATTCTCCATCAGCAGCTTTCGCTCCTAATCTACGTCCAATAGAGTCACGTCCATTAGATGTT
>CASEDN010000159.1 GCA_949286645.1 uncultured bacterium | reverse complement strand
TAGCATACCTATCTCAAAGTAAATATGGAAAGTTAGGAAATACAAACTTTACAGATGCCAATAAAGAGATTTATCAAAATAAAAGTGATCAATATATAACAGGATGCAGTTATGGTACTCCGCCAAATAATAATACAGATTATGGATGTCAATATCAATACAATGTAGAGATAAATGGAACAGGGGCAAGTACAACAGGAAATATCTATGGGATATATGATATGTCAGGTGGTGCTTGGGAATATGTAATGGGAAACTATAATGACATAGTAGGACGTAGTGGCTTCGTTTCAATGCCAGAGGCTAAATACTATGACAAATATACAACAGATAATCTTTTAACCGCTTGTAATGGAAGTGAATGTCTATCTCATGGGTTATCAGAAACACCAGGTTGGTATAATGACTATAATGTTATGGTTAGTGAACAATATATGTGGTTATTGTGTGGCGGTTATTATGCAAATAATAGTGTCATGGTAGGAATTTTTGCTTTTACTCCTTCTAGATTTACAATCGAAGATGGTGGTACTGACGGTGCTAATCATGGTAGTTTTTCGTTTCGTCTTGTGATGATCGCGACTAGTCCATAAGAACTGGATGAGCAAAAGAAATTTGAACAAACTTAAAAATTATATTTTGATATGATTTGTTTAATCTAGTAGATAGTCTATAATCTAGTATGTTATAAAGAAGTATGCTTGATTATATATTTTTTAAAAAAATTAGCACTCGTGCTTGACAAGTGCTAAAGCATGCTGTATACTATGTATATGTTAGAAAGGAGAGATGTATTATGTATCAAAATCCAAATGAAGAAAATGAGAATGTTTTAGAAAAATATGGTCGTAATATAAATGAATCGGTTAAAGATGGCAAGGTTGATCCTGTTATTGGTCGTGATGAGGAGATTCGTAGTATAACAAGAGTTTTATCTCGTCGTACTAAGAATAATCCTGTTTTAATTGGAGAACCTGGTGTTGGTAAAACTGCTATAGTTGAGGGTCTTGCTGTTAGGATAGAGCGTGGTGATGTTCCTGCTAGTCTTAAAAATAAAACTATTTGGGAATTAGATATGGCTAGTTTAGTCGCAGGTGCAAAATACCGTGGTGAATTTGAGGAACGTTTAAAAAATGTTTTAAATGAAGTTAAGAAAAGTGAAGGCTCTATTATTATGTTTATTGACGAAATCCATACAATAGTTGGTTCTGGCAATATGGAAGGTGCTATGGATACTTCTAATATATTAAAACCAATGCTTGCTCGTGGTGAGATTCATGTAATTGGGGCTACTACTTTAAATGAATACCGTAAGTATATTGAGAAAGATGGTGCTTTGGAACGCCGTTTTCAAAAGATTATTGTAAAAGAACCTAGTGTGGAAGATACTATTACTATACTTCGTGGATTAAAAGAACGCTTTGAAATACATCATGGTGTTACTATTCATGATAAAGCATTAGTAGCAGCTGCTACTTTATCAAATCGTTATATTACTGATAGATATTTACCAGATAAAGCGATAGATTTAGTTGATGAAGCTTGTGCAACTATTCGTGTTCAAATGGACTCTGTTCCTAATGCTCTTGATTCATTAACTCGTAAAATTATGCGACTTGAAATTGAAAGACAAGCGATAAAAAAAGAGAAAGATCAGTTATCTATGAAGAGAAAAGATGAGATAGATAAAGAACTTGGTGAATTAAAAGCTAGGGAGAAAGAATATAAAGAGGCTTGGGAAGAAGAGAAAGGTCTTAATGATAAGATACAATCTAAGAAGAAAGAAATTGAAAAAGCTAGATTTGAGCTTGAACAAGCGCTTAATAAATATGACTTGGAAAACTCAGCTAAACTTCAACATGGTACTATTCCTAAATTAGAGAAAGAGCTTGAAGAGTTAAAGAGTAAAGATGAAATGAAATTACTTAGTGATAACGTTACGGAAGAAGATATTGCTAGTGTTATTTCTAAAATGACTAATATTCCTTTAAGTAAGTTAGTTAGTAGTGAGAAAGAGAAACTTCTTAATCTTGAGAATAGTATGAAAAATCGTGTTATGGGACAAGATGAAGCGCTACATTTAGTAAGTGAAGCGATAATTAAATCTCGTAGTGGGATAAAAGATCCTAATAGACCTATAGGTTCATTTATATTTTTAGGTCCTACTGGTGTGGGTAAAACTGAAGTAGCTAGAACTCTTGCTTATGAACTTTTTGATGATGAAAAACACATGGTTCGAATTGATATGAGTGAATATATGGAGAAGTTTAGTGTAAGTCGTTTAATTGGCTCTCCTCCAGGATATGTAGGTTATGAAGAAGGTGGACAACTTACTGAGGCAGTTAGACGTAATCCATATAGTATAGTTTTATTTGATGAGATTGAGAAAGCTCATCCTGAAGTATTAAATCTTTTATTACAAATACTTGATGATGGTAGAATTACTGATTCTAATGGTAGAACTGTGGACTTTAAAAATACTATTATTATTATGACATCTAATTTAGGTAGTGAATATATTTTAGATGGTGATACTAGTAAGGTTATGAATGAACTTAGAAGTCACTTTAGACCTGAATTTATTAACCGTATAGATGAAGTAATTGTCTTTAAACCTCTTACTAAAGATGTTATATATCAAATATTAGATAAGATTGTTTCCGATATAGAGAATCGTTTAAGTATGAATGATATTCATATTAAATTAACTGACAAGGCGAAAGATTATTTAGTTGATGCTGGTTATGATGTTAATTATGGTGCTAGACCTTTAAAACGTGAAGTTAGTAAAACAATTGAAAGTTTACTTGCTCATGAACTTATTAAAGGTACTATAAAATATGGAGTGACTGTTACTTTTGATGTGGTTGATAATGAATTACAATTAGTTAATAGTAAATAAAGATGATTTTGATTATTCAAATCATCTTTTTTCTAGTGTAGATGTAATAACTAACTGTTTATTTTTATCTTTCTTACTACATGTAGTTAGTATTAATCTTTTAGTATTAGTTTTATTTATTTCTATAGTTCCATCTTTAGATTGTTCTTCTATGTTTGTTATTTTATATATTAGATCTTTGTTTTTATAAGTTAGATTAATAGTATCACTTAAATCTAATTTGTCTAAATCGTTAAAGAAAGCAATATATCCAGGACCTGAATGAGCTGCTAAGACAATTAGATTTTCATCATCATTTAAGATAGTAACATTTTCTTCTACATTATTATGAGAACTTTTTATGCTATATATATTATTAGATAAGTTTATTTTATCTATAGTTAAAGTACCAATTATTTCATTATCTGGTTGTATGGTTTTACTATTAATATAATGAGCAGTATTAGTACTGTTTTCCATTTTTGTAGTTTTAATACTTTTATTGTTTGTTTCAGTATTATATATTAGCAGACAACTACCCAAATATACTGTTAGTAGTAATATACTAACTAAACTTTTTCTTAACAAGGAAATATGTAGGTAATATTAAACTTAATAAATGGTAGTTGTTTTTTTCAGTACTTGTATTTGGTACTTCTATAGATATTGTTTCTTCAGGTGCTTCTTCTTTTGGTATTTTATAATCATTAATAGTATAGTGATAGTCTTTCTTCATATCATTTATAAATATTTCAAAGGGTTTAATCATGGTATAGCCTTCAGTAGTGTTAGATTGAACAATTTTATAATGACCATAAGGTAGAGTTATTTTAGCAAGACCATTTTGGTCTGTAGTTATACTTTTTATCAAGTTGTTATCTTTATCATATATTTCAAAAGTAATATTAGGTTCTGTTAGCATAAGTTTTCCATCACCATATAGTTTTTTAATTATTACTTCTTTTTCAATAACTTTATTTTCAATTGTTAACTCTATAGTAGGATTATCAGTAGTGAAATTAATTTCATAAACTTTATCATTAGGTAGATATCCTGTACCTGATTTAGTTTCTTTTAAATAATAAGTACCATAATTTAAATCATATTCATTGCTAGATATATTAATTTCTAAATTATTATCTAATTTTAAATCTGTTATCTTTTTCATTTTACTATTATAAAGAGTAAAAATACTATCTTTTAGAGAAGCTTCTCCTTTACTAGTTGTTGTTCCTGTATCTTTATCTATTTTCTTAATTTTTAATTTTAATTCATTAAAACAATATTTAACCTTTGCAACTCTATTATATGGTTTGCCTATAGTTGCTAAATGTTGACTATTTGCATTGTAGTAGAACAATACTGGGTCACTATAATTATAGTTTTTTATAAATTCTTCTTCATAACAACCTGGACTGTTTTTTGTAACTGTAATTGTATTACCATTTTTTATTAATCCTTCTGGTGTAGAAAAAGCATATAGGGTATTATTAGTGTCTTCAAAAGTTATAGGTTTTCCTACTACTCCATAAAATGTTTGATTGTTAAAACTTGGCATTTCATAACTGGTATTTATGAAGTCATTTATTGTATTTATTTCATCGTTGTATAAATTTATTCTATTACCATTAAGTGTGTCTGTGAAATAGAAATCGCTATTTGGTTCAACTGTTTGCCATATCATTAATTGAGTAACAGCATACCATTTCATATCATATCCGTGGGCAGGATAACCATATCCAAAGCCTATGATATCTCTTATTCTTTCTAATGTTTCGCTACTAATATTTGGCAATTCGGATACGGTTTCATAAATGTTATCATTAGTATTAAATGTTTTAAATGGTTGTAGGCAGTAAGCTAGTTTACCATCACTAGTTCTTCTATAAGTCCTTGCTTTTTGATAGTGTTTTGTACCAGTACTTCTATCATATCTAACCATATAAATATTATCTATATACTCTGCTTCATAAAAACTATCACTACTAGCATCTACTGTAGTGGTTGTGCCTAGTAAATAAATAAAACTTAAAGTTAAGAATAATAATATTTTTTTCATAAAATTTTCCTCCTTTTTCTTAACGAGCCTTACTTTAACATGATTGTTTTTATGTTTCAAATGGGAGATTTTTAAAATTCAAAAACTTTCCTGTTTAAATTTTGTAAATATGGTGGAGAAATTTTAATTTATTAAAGTTAATATTCTTTGAAATTTTAAAAAATATATAAATTTTAAGTTTTTTCATTTATAATATTTTTAGGAGGTTATGATATGTGTAAATTAATTGTAATTGAAGGTGTTAGTGATGGAGTTGGTAAGACTACACAAATTAAAGAATTATATAATAGATTAGTTAAATCTGGTAAGGAAGTTATTTATCATCATTTTCCTAGTTATGGTAGTGTGGGAGCTAGTTTAGTGGAAGAATACTTAAAAGGAAATTTAGGAAAAAGAGAAGGTATAGGTCCTTATGCAAGTAGTAGTTTTTATGCTATGGATAGATTCTATGCTTATCATAATGAATTAAAAAAAGCATTGAATGAAGGAAAGATAGTTTTATTAGATAGATATACTACTTCTAATTTAATTTATCAAGGAACTCTATTTGAGCAAGAAAAAAAAGATGAATTTTTAGATTATATAACAGATTATGAATATAATAGACTTGGTCTTAAAAAGCCTGATTTAGTTATCTTTTTAAAACTAGATAAATCTATTGCAAAAGAACTTAGAAAGAATAGAGATAATGATGGAGTAGAAGGAGATATTAATGAGAAAGATAATGTTTTTTTAGATAAAGTATATGATAATAGTTTATATGTTGCAGATAAATACAATTTTAAAGTAATAGAATGTAGTAAAGATGGTAAACTTCGTAGTATTGATGATATAAGTAGTGAGATTTATGATGTTGTTAAAAATAATATATAAGTATATTTAATAAGAAGAGCTAGTTTAGACTAGTTTTTTCTTTAGTTTTAGCATATAATAAGAGTAGTTTTGGAGGTGATTTAATGACTGATTTAGAAATTGCTCATAGTGTAAAACTAAAAGATATTAGTAATATTGCAAGTAAATTAAATCTTTCTTTAGATGATATTGAAATGTATGGTAAGAGTAAAGCTAAGATTGTTAAAGATAAAGGAGATAAAAATGGTAAAGTTATCTTGGTAACAGCGATTAATCCTACTCCTTATGGGGAAGGTAAGACTACTGTTAGTATTGGGCTTGCTGATGCTTTTAATAAGCTTAATAAAAATGTATGTCTTGCTTTAAGAGAACCTTCTTTGGGACCTGTTTTTGGTGTTAAAGGAGGAGCGACAGGTGGAGGCTATAGTCAAGTTGTGCCAATGGAAGATATTAACTTACATTTTACAGGGGATTTTCATGCGATAACTTCTGCTAATAACTTGATTAGTGCAGCGGTTTATAATCATATTGAGCAAGGAAATAGTCTGGATATTAAGAAAGTAATCTTTAATCGTTGTTTAGATGTTAATGATAGGAGTTTAAGAGATGTTAAGTTAGAGTGTAAGAGTGGTGAATATATAGATCACTTTAATATAACATCGGCTAGTGAGGTTATGGCTTTATTTTGTCTTGCTACTGATATTGATGATTTAAAGAAAAGATTATCTAAGATAATAGTTGGTTTTAATAGTAAGAGCGAGCCTGTTTATGTTCATGATTTAAAATTAGAAGGAGCTTTAACTGTTCTTTTAAAGGATTCCTTTAAACCTAATTTAGTACAGACTTTAGAAGGAACTCCTGCTATTATTCATGGGGGGCCTTTTGCCAATATTGCTCATGGTTGTAGTAGTATTACTTCTATTAAACTTGCTAGAAGTTTATCTGATTATGTTATTACAGAAGCAGGTTTTGGTAGTGATTTAGGTGCTGAAAAGTTCCTTGATATAGTATGTCCTACCGTGTCTATTACTCCTTCTACTATTGTTTTAGTTGTTACTGTTAGGGCTTTAAAATATAATGGTGATGGAACGTTAAATTCTGGTATATGTAATATAGATGCCCATCTTAATCATTTAAAGAATTATAATGTTCCTATAGTTGTTTGTCTTAATAAATTTAATGATGATAGTGATGAGGATATCAACTATATAAAATATTATGTTAATAAATTAGGTTATCCTTGTGAAGTAAGTGATGCTTATAGTAAGGGAGGAGAAGGTGCGATAGATCTTGCAAATCAGGTTATTAAGTCGTGTGAAGATGAAAATAACTTTAAACCTCTTATTGATAAGAGTGATAGTATAAGAGATAAAATTAGTAAGCTTAATAGGCTTGTATATAATTCTAATTATGTAGAGTATAGTGATGTAGCAGAAGAAAAGTTAAAACTTATAGATAAATTAGGCTTATCTTATCTTCCGATTTGTGTAGCGAAAACACAATATTCGATAAGTGATGACCATAAACTATTAGGATATCCTAAAGATAATATACTTCATGTAAGAGATTTGATTATAAATAATGGAGCAGGTTTTATTACCGTACTTAGTGGCAAAATTTATACAATGCCGGGTCTACCTAAGAAGCCTAATTATGAAAATATAGATTTAGTAGATGGAGAGATAAAGGGGTTATTTTAATATTTAAGAAAGGCAGTGATGATTATGTTGAAAATATATAATACTGATATTACTAGTGGAGAATTTAGTAGAATAGATACCTATGAAGTTGGTAGTTGGGTTAATTTAGTTAATCCTACAGAGGTAGAGATAGATGAAGTAGTTAATGCACTAGGTATAAAGAAAAACTTTATTATGAGTGTTATTGATGATGATGAGAAACCTCGTATTGATGAAGAAGATGGGGTTAAAATGCTTCTTTTAGATGTTCCTGTTTATGAGACTAAGAATAATGTTAAGACTATTACAACTTTACCTATAGGTATTTTAGTTGTTAGAAACGATTATATTGTTACAGTATGTTTGCAAAAATATAGTATTATTGATGAGTTTA
>CASEDN010000158.1 GCA_949286645.1 uncultured bacterium | reverse complement strand
TTCATAACCTTTATCTGGATTTGGTTCAAATTTAACCCAGACATGTCCATATTGTCCACGTCCACCAGATTGTTTAATATACTTACCTTCACAGTCTCCTGCTTGTTTAATAGTTTCACGGTAAGCAACTTGTGGAGCACCAACATTTGCTTCAACGTTAAATTCACGTTTCATACGATCAACTAATACGTCTAAGTGTAACTCACCCATACCAGCAATAACTGTTTGACCAGTTTCATGATCAGTATGAACTTTAAATGTAGGATCTTCTTCAGCAAGTTTTTGTAATGCTAATGCCATCTTATCTTGGTCAGCTTTTGATTTAGGTTCAATAGCTAACTGAATAACTGGTTCAGGGAAATCCATTTGTTCAAGAATAATAGGTTTCTTCTCATCACATAAAGTATCTCCTGTAGTAGTATTCTTAAGTCCAACAGCAGCAGCAATATCTCCTGTATATACATCAGTAATTTCTTTACGATTATTTGCATGCATTTGAAGAATACGACCAATTCTTTCTTTAGAATCTTTTGTAGAGTTTAATACATAACTACCACTAGATAAGTGACCAGAATAAACTCTAAAGAATGTTAAACGTCCAACGAATGGATCTGTCATAACTTTAAATGCTAATGCAGCAAATGGTTCACTATCACTTGGATGACGTACAGCATCATTACCATCTAAATCAACACCAGTGATAGATGGAATATCAAGTGGACTTGGTAAATAATCAATAACTGCATCCATCAAAGGTTTAATACCCTTATTACCTAAAGCATCTCCACACATAACTGGGAAGAACTTAGTTGCAAGGCATCCTTTTCGGATAGCACGTTTAATCATTTCAACAGTTACTTCTCCACCTTCTAAGTATGTTTCCATCATTTCGTCATCAAATTCAGCTACACTATCAATTAAGTCAGCATGTTTTTCTTCTACTAAATCTTTTAAGTCAGCAGGAATATCTATCTCCTTAGCATTCTCTTCAGGTTTACCATCAAATTCAATTGCTTTCATAGTAACTAAATCGATAACTCCACGGAAATCATCTTCAGCCCCAATTGGCCATTCAATAGGTTTAGCATTAACTCCTAAACGATCTTTTATTGATTTAAGACTATAATTAAAATCAGCACCCATTTTACCCATTTTATTTGCAAAAATAATTCTAGGTACCATAAATTCATCAGCTTGTCTCCAAACTGTTTCCATTTGAGGTTCAACACCAGCTTGAGCATCAAGCAAAGCTACAGAACCATCTAAAACTCTTAAACTACGACTAACTTCGATAGTAAAGTCTACGTGTCCTGGAGTATCGATTATATTAAAACGATGATTTTTCCAGTGTACTGTAGTAGCTGCAGATGTAATTGTAATACCACGCTCTTTTTCTTGTTCCATCCAGTCCATTTGACTAGCACCATCATGAGTTTCTCCAATTTTATGGATATTACCACCATGGAACAAAATACGTTCAGTAGTTGTAGTCTTACCAGCATCGATATGAGCCATAATTCCAAAGTTTCTTGTCTTCTCTAAAGACGTATCTCTTGCCATAATTTCTCCTTCCTACCAACGATAATGTGCATAAGCCTTATTAGCTTCTGCCATTCTGTGGGTATCTTCACGTTTTTTAACAGCAGCACCTGTTCCATTAGATGCATCTATAATTTCATTAGCTAAATTATCAGCCATTCCACGTCCTCCACGTTTTCTTGAGAAACCAACTAACCAACGTAAAGCTAAAGCTTCAGCTCTTGCTGGAGTAACTTCTTGAGGAACTTGATAATTAGCACCACCAACTCTTCTAGATTTAACTTCTAAAAGAGGCTTAATATTTTCCATCGCTTGATTAAAAGTTTCTAATGAATCTTTACCAGTCTTTTCTTTAACGATATTAAAAGCATCATAAACGATAGTTTGAGCAACACCTTTTTTACCATCAAGCATAACTGTATTAATTAGTTTAGCAACAGTCTTAGACTTATATATAGGATCTGGTAAAATATCTCTTTTAACAGCACGTCTTTTACGCATAATTTATCCTCCTTCCGATTTCTTTTACATATTAATTCTTAGGTCTTTTAGCCCCGTATTTACTACGACCTTGTTTTCTATCTTTAACTCCTGCTGTATCTAGTGCGCCACGAATAATATGATAACGAACTCCGATTAAGTCCTTAACACGTCCACCACGAACTAATACAACACTATGCTCTTGTAAGTTATGTCCAATACCAGGAATGTATGTATCTACTTCCTTACCATTAGATAAACGAACACGTGCATACTTACGTAAAGCTGAGTTTGGTTTCTTAGGTGTCTTAGTACCAACACGAGTACAAACTCCACGTTTTTGAGGAGATGGATTATTTGTTTGTTTTCTTCTAATTGAATTAACTCCTACTAAAAGTACTGGAGCTTTACTCTTACGAGTTTTACTTCCTCTACCTTTACGAACTAATTGATTTACTGTAGGCATTGTAATCATTAACTCCTTTCTTTACACATATCCAGGTGTATCATATTTACTTTTAAATAAAATTTTGCCCATGGCAAAACTAAATTTAAATCAGCAAACATACTATAACATTATATGCAACTACTTGTCAATATATTTTTAAAATTTTAAAAGGACTATTGTGTAATAGGGAAATTAATCTTTCCCATATGCTTATAACTCTTAACTTTAGAATGTTTTAATTCTCTAGAATTATCAAAGCTAAAGAAATCTTTAACACTAGAATCTAACCATAAATAAGGTTTCTCTTCACTTTCTATAATATCAATAATTTTCTTATCTAATTTACATTTTTTAATATATTGAGTTTCTAAAATATCTTGTTTCTCTTCTAATTTTTCAAGAAATAAATTTAAAGACATTTCATAATTCTTAAAATCATTTAAATTGTTTTTATATTGGTTTAAAAGTTCTCTATATCTTTTATATCTCTCAATCTGTTCTTCAATACCCTCAATTTGATTAACATAAATATGAGCATCTTTAATAGAGTAATTAATTTTACCAGCTTCTAGATTAGTAACTTGTGCAACCATTTTTAAAAGTGTTGCATACTGAGTAACATTAAATGGTAACCCCAAAGCTGTATCACAACTTCTCTGATGAACAGACAAATTTAAGGTATCAGCAGTCACATCCCATTCCGTAGACCAAACACAAGAAGGTAAAACTGCTGTTCTTAAAAATTCATTTTGCCATAGACTATAAACCATTCTTCTATCAATTCTATTATTCTTCAAAGTATCAATTAAATTCTGTATATATTTATACCTATCAGTAATAAATCCATAAGCTGTCCCTATAGTATAAGCATATTCTTTACCATAAAACTTAGCAGCTTTAATATTTTTCCCCTCTATTAAACTCTTAGCAGTCATAACCTTTCCATCTTCATCACATTTAGGAATTAACTTTCCATTTTGATTATCTATAGGAACACTTAAAGGATCTAAAACAACTACTTCCTTATCTTTATCAAAATTATCAGTAATAGGTTCGTAAATACGATAAATTCCATCAGCATCAACCATCCATTCATCCCAAATATGAACACCACGTTTATGAAGTTCTCTTACATAATTAGATTGCATTTGCCAAATCCAAAGCATTTCAATTATAGCATTCTTATAAAATGTCTGTTTTGTCTGTAATATAGGAAACTCTTTCCTTAAATCGAATTCTAAATTATAACTAGGAATTTTAACAGTATTAACACCAGTTCTATTTTCTACTTCAACCCCACTATTTAATATTTCTTTAACTAAAGAAATATAATCATAATCAAATTTACTCATAACATATCCTCCCTTATCCCCTATTATTCTTAAATTAATTATATCACAACTTCTTCCATAAGTCTCTTAATAAAGATTTTTTAACATATAAAATTAACTAAAAATAAAAAGACTATGAAGTCTTACTTATATCTCGTATATTAGATAACACTTTTCTTTTAACATCATCTTCATTTACAGTTCCTACAAAATCATCCAGTTCTTTAATAAAACTAAATTCTTCGCTATCTTCACCTATAGTATAAGTACCATACTTACTAATAATAAGTTTATTAAACTCATTTAAAATCTCCATTTTTTTATCATTACTAATATTCCAATTATATATTTCTCTAAGTCTATCTAAACATGAAATAATTTGTATTTTTCTGATCTCTTCTTTAGAAGAATAATAAGTGCCATCTTTAATTGTTTGTATAGTAATACCATCACATACTTTAAAAATATCAAATATATCTTTATTAACATTTAAACAAGAAGCCATAATTCCTTTACTATTGCTTCTATAGAAATAATATTTAGAAGGAATAAAACCGATTAGAGATGCTTTTAAAATAGTAGGATAAACAAATGCTATATCTTCCCATTTAACAGAAGGAATAAAAGGCTCTTCATCAAATAAATCTCTTCGATAGATTTTATTCCAACAAGCTAGAGACTCATAACATAAAAAGCCTGGATTTTTAGAAACATCAATCATTTTAGGCGAAATATTACCATATTCTCTTTCTATAAAACTTTTACTACTATCTTTTTCTAAAACTCTTTGAACTCCAGTAGATACAACTTTTAAACCTTTACACATCTTTGTTAAAGCTAACATATCTCCATACATATATCTATGAACAAAATCGTCACTATCAACAAAACCAATGTACTCACCACTAGCATATTTAAGGCCAATATTTCTAGCAACAGAAACACCTTTATTTTCACCTAAATGAATATATTTAAAAACATCAGGTAACAACTCACAATATTTTTTTATTATATCTAAACTATTATCACTAGAATTATCATCTACAATAATTACTTCAAAATCCACAACATCTTGTAAAACTAAACTATTTAAACACTCTTCAAGATAAGCTCCACTATTATAAACAGGAACTATTATACTCAAACTCTTCATAAAACCACCCTGTCAAGAAAATGGTATCATCAATAAAATAAAAATACAATGATTATTTATTAAATTTTTATAATTCTTTTAGAAAGAACATTCATGACTAAAGTCACAAGCATTTCTAACTTAATTTATAAATTATTTATCAATACAAGTTATTATCCAGTACTAAAAACAAAATCAAAAATCACTTACATATGCTATAATAGTATATATAGGAGGAAAAAATGAATTTACAAGCATTAAACAATATAACTTATGGTATGTATATAATTACAACTGAAGATAATAATAAAAATATAGGGTGCATTATAAATACAGTAACTCAAATAACTTCAGAAAAACCAATTATTTCCATCAGTTTAAACAAAGAAAATTATACAAACGAAATACTTAAAAAAACAAAGAAATGTAGCATTTCAATATTATCAGAAAAAACTAATAAGGAACTAATTGGAAGGTTTGGCTATTTTTCATCAAAAAATACTGATAAATTTAAAGACGCTATATATGAAAAAATAGATAACTTACCAGTTGTTAAAGAGAGTGCCTGTGCTTATATAATAGGAGATGTTATTGATATTATAAATGTAGAAACTCATGATATATTTCTAATAAGAGTAAAAAAAGTAGAACAATTAACTAATGACACACCAATGACTTACAAATATTATCATGAAGTATTAAAAGGGAAATCTCCATCTAAAGCCCCTACTTACATAAAGGAAGAGAATATTAACTTGAACAAAGAAGAAAATAAATATAAATGTACAGTTTGCGGATACATTTATGATGATGCTAAAGAAAAAATAAAATTTGAAGATTTAAAAGACGATTGGAAATGTCCAATATGTGGAGTAGGTAAAGACAAATTTATAAAATTATAAGTAACTAAAAACCTTGACTAATTTAAATCAAGGTTTTTTATTATTCATGAAAACAACTACCACCAATAAACTCTCTAATTATAGAGTCATCTGGAATACTCTCACTTGGAATAGGAAGAATTAATCTTAAGATATTAAGGAGCCTTTTTGCCTCTTCATAATAAGTTGAATCTTCATCCACTGAATAAAGTAGAGGCTCAACATATGTTTTTAATACTCCTAATTCATATATTAATGCTGTATTAATAGTGGCATCAGCTTCATCTTGATAAGGGAATATATATTTCTCTTCCCCACTTCTAACATTATTCCAAACTCTCAAAGTATCAACTACATTATATCCTCTAGTTCTATTGTCTCTAATTATTCTTCTTAAAAGTCTATTATCTGTAGTAGGAAAACGATTATGATAATCTATATTAAGTTCCGTCAATGCAGATAAGTATATTTTAAATTTATTTTTAGCAGGTATTTCTTTTAACACTTTAGGGTTTAAGGCATGTATTCCTTCTATTAATAAGATATCATCTTTATCTAATTTTAACTCTTTAACAAACTCTTTAACTCCTTCTTTAAAGTTATAAATAGGAGCCAACACTTCTTTACCTTCTAATAATTCATTAATTTGTTTGGTTAATAACTTATTATCAACTGCCTCGAAACACTCATAATCTTTCTCACCTTTTTCATTTACTGGTGTCTTATCTCTGTCCACAAAATAATCATCCATACTAATCATTTTAGGATTAAGTCCAAAGCTCTTTAAATACATACAAAGTTTAGTAGTAGTTGTCGTTTTACCACTAGAAGATGGACCAGCAAGTAATATTATTTTCTTATCTTTTTTATTATCTACTATCTTTCTAGCCACATTTAATAGTCTATTACTCTGCAAAGTTTCATCTATTCTAATTAAATCTGCAATCTTACCACGACTAACAACTTCATTTAAATCAGCAATAGTTTCTATTTTCATTAATTTAGTCCAATCTCTACATTCTTTAAAGACTTTAAACATATTAGGATGATGAGTATAAGCTTTAATTTGATTATGAGAATATTCTGTAGGAAACTGTAATACAAAACCATTATCATCGACATAAGTTAGTTTAAACTCTTTTAAACAACCAGTAGATGGAGGCATTTGTCCATAGAAGTAATTATAATAATTAGAAAGTCTATAAAGAGTAATAGAAGTATTAGTATTATACTTCATAATTTTAGCCTTAGCTAAATCATTAATACTCTCAAAATAATGTATAGCAGATATTCTATCAACACTAACTTTAGTAATAGATAGATCCATCTCTACTAGTTTTAACATCTTTCTAGCTATTGTCTTTAATATTGTCTCAGTAAGAGGAAAAGTTGTTTTAATATAGATTCCCTTATCTAAAGAGTGCATTACTTTAATATCTGCATCAAGACCAAACATCTCTTTAACAGCAACTACTAAAAGAAAGGTTAAACCTGCAATATGAGCTCTATTACCTATCTTAGAATTCAAATCGAAAAAAGTTATTCCACAAGAATCATTAACTACATAACTAAGTTCTTTAGAAACGTTATTAACACTTGCAAGAATAATAGGAAAACGATAATCTTTCTGATATTCTTTACTTAATTGCAATAAAGTTGTACCTCTGCTTACTATCTCTTCTTTACCATTTATTGTTACTTTAACATCTTCTATCATCTTAACACCCTCTTAATTCTATATATGATTATACCAAACTTACCATGCAAAGTCTAATAATTTTGCCACATCTTGTAGGGTATAATTTAAAGTTTATTTGGATATAGTAGAATTAGGTGATAATATGAATTTAGTACCAATGATTGTAGATAAAGAAATAAATGGTGAAAGAAGTTATGATATTTTTTCTAAATTATTAAAGAATAGAATAATTATATTAAGTGGTACTATTAATGATGAATCTGCTAATACAATAGTTGCAGAACTACTCTACCTAGATTCTCTAAATCATGAAGATATATCTCTTTATATTAATTCCCCAGGTGGCTCTGTAACAGCAGGATTCGCTATCTATGATACGATGAATTTAATTAAGAGTGATGTCTCTACTATTTGTATGGGACTATCTGCATCAATGGCAGCTTTTCTCCTATCTAGTGGTAAAATTGGTAAAAGATATGCTCTACCTAATAGTGAAATAATGATACATCAACCATTAGGAGGAGCAGAAGGTCAAGCGACAGAGATTAAGATAGCAGCAGAACATATCATTAAAACTAAAAAAAAGCTAAACAAAATACTAGCTTTAAACACTAAACAAAAATTAGAAAAAATAGAACAAGATACAGAAAGAGATTATTTCTTAGAATCTAAGGAAGCTAAAGAGTATGGACTAATAGATAAAGTTCTTTAATCAGTAAAAACTTTATCCATTAGTTTTTTTATTTTCTTCTTACGTTCTTTCGTTTTCTTTTTATTAACAAAAACTTCTTTAGTATCACTATTAATTTCTAGAACATCCCCTTCTTTAACAGCAGGAAGTTTATCTATTTTATAAGTCATAACTTTTCCTTTATCTAGTTCAACCACTACTAAATTATTCTCTATTCTATCAACAATTACTTCCATAGGTTTAACATATTCACTAAATATAAAAGTTCCTCCTTTCTCATAATATCTCTTTCTAAAGACACTATAACAGAAAAGGAAATCTTTGAAAAATTACGATTCTTCAAAATTCAAAGTATTTTTATAAGCAAATTTAAAAATTCCCTATAGGAAAATAAAATATCTATATCCAAAAATATTTACCTTTCCAAAATTACAACTTTTTCACTTTTTTAGCACATAAAGTCCGATTACGTTCAAGTATTAACTTTTCATACTTACAATAAAACTGGAGATTAAATTGAAAGAATTAGGAAATAAAATGGCAATGCTTCGGCACAACAATAATTTAAAACAGAAAGATATTGCAAAAATATTAAATGTAAAAGAAAACACCTACTCTAAATGGGAAAAATGTTCTAATGATATACCTTTAGAGAAAGTTAATATACTAGCAAATTATTATGATGTTAACTTAGATTATCTATTAGGAATCTCTAACAAGATAGAACATAGTGAAAAATTAAATTGACTACAAGAAGATATGTGAAAGGCTATTAGAACTTAGAAAAGAAAATCACTTAACGCAAGACAGGCTAAGTGATAAAATAGGATTTTTTCAAACAACTTACTCTAGCTTTGAAACTGGTGTAAGACGCCCTACTACTTATAAATTACTTTATATAGTAAACTTTTATAATGCATCAATAGACTATGTTGTAGGTAGAACTGATACTAAAAAAGTATATAAAAGAAGCTCATCTAAAATAGCTAAATAGTATTCTTATACATTATATTTAATTATTTAAGAATTTAAGTGCCAACTCTTTAATCTTTCTAAATCTATGATTAAGTCCTGACTTAGTAATTTTCTTACCAGTTTCTAAACTAATAATCTCACTAAGTTCTTTAAGTGAAGCTTCTTGATACTTCTTACGAAACTCTAAAGCCTCTTTAGTCTTATCATCAAGTAACTCAACTCCCATATTATCTTCAAGTACTTTTATATAGTTTAATTGTTCCATCGCTGTCTCTAAAACTCTATCCATATTAGCTTGTTCACAATTATTAAGACGATTAGTTTTATTTTTAGCATCTCTATAAACCCTTATTTCTTCATAATATAGTACTGCTTTACTACAACCGATTATCTTTAAAAAATCACTTATCTTATCAGCTTCTTTAATGTATAACATAAATCCTTTATCACGACTTAATAGTTTTGCATTTAATGAATAAGTATTAAGAAGTTTCTGAACAAAAACTGCTTCTTCCCCTTTCTCTATTAAAAACTCTAAATGATATCTACTAGTCTTTGGATCATTAATACTCCCACTACTTAAAAAAACACCTCTTAAATAACCTCTAATTTCATCATCTAGTTCTACTAAATAACTAGGAACAATTTCACTATCAATACAAAAATTTTCTCTAATAAAAGTATCTCCTTTAGTAATAACCAAAGCTTTAAGCTTATTTTTACTAAAATTATTATTATCTAAAAGCTCTTCTTCATAAGATATCTCTTCATAACTATCAAGTAAATCTTTTAAATAATTTATAACACTATCATTTTCACTACTAATAGCAATAGAATCTTTTATTAGTTGGTAATTATTACGAAAAAAACCTGAAATTAAAGCTATTTTAGCAGTTTCAGTTAGTTTTAATGTTGTTATTTCATTTTTAACAGTACCTGTAAAAGACATAAAGCTCCCCCTTATTTCATCAAGTATGAGAATATTAAAGCACTAAGTTTTTGACTATGATGTTTCAAAGTATTATCAGCAATAGTTAAAAGGTCCGCTTCAATAAATTCTGTATCTAATTTAGATAAAACAGGATAATCTATCTTAACAGGATCTTTCTGTTCTTCATTAGCATACCTCAAAGCCATCGCATCACTTATTTTAGAATTTGATGCTATAACTGCATCAAGCTTATGTTTACCTAAATAACTATTAATAAGTTTAACATGATCACTTACAGTAAAGTCATCAGTCTCTCCTGGCTGTGTTACTATATTACATAGATACATAATAGGAGTCTTAACCTCATCTAAAGCTTCTCTTATATCATCACTAATAATATGAGGAAATATACTAGTATAAAGACTTCCCATACTAAAAATGATTAAGTCAGCCTCTTTAATAGCAACCTTTACCTCATCTAATACTTCAGGTTGTTCTTTATAAAAAAGTCTCTTTACTTTTTTATCGCTCTTAGTAATAGAAGCTTCTCCTTCTATAACACTACCATCAGTCATCTCTGCCATAAGTGTTACATTAGCATCTTCTGTTAATGGTAACACTTTATTTTTAATATCTAAAAGTGTACAAAGTTCATTAATAGATTCTTTTAAACTGCCAGTAATATTTAAAAGAGATATAAGTATTAAATTACCTAAAGCATGTCCATCTAAATCACTTGTAGTATCAAAGCGATACTCTAACATATTTTTAATATTATCACTTGTAGAAGACAAACTACTAAGTACTTTTCTAATATCCCCAACAGCAGGAGCATGAAACTCTTCTCTTAATTTACCAGTACTTCTCCCATCATCTGAAACAGTTATAACTGCTGTTATATCTAAAGGAAAGTCTTTAAGTCCTTTAAGTAAATAAGAAAGCCCTGTTCCTCCTCCAAAAACTACGATCTTTTTATTATTCACATCACTCATCTCCTTGAAATCTCTAAAGCAACACGAGCAGCCTCACCCATTGCGATAACTATTTGGTAATCATACTTATTTAAGGCATCACCTACTGCATAAACTCCATCTATAGAAGTCATTAAATTATCATCTGTCTTAATATAGCCTCTATCATCTAAAATATTTAAAGGTTCTAAAAAGTTAGCATTAGGAATCTGTCCTATATATATAAATACTCCATCAGTAATTATATCATTACCATTCTTTGTCTTAATAGTAATTCTATCATCTTTACTAAAACTTTCTACTTCTCCTTTTACAAAAGAAATATTATCTATTTTCTTAATCATATCTTGTAAATAAGCTTTCGCTCTAAATTCATTACGATATAAAACAGTAACAGACAAAGCTAACTTACTTAAATATATTGCCCCTTCAAAAGCAGCGTCACTTGCCCCTACTACTACAACATCTTTATTCTTATATAAAGACCCATCACAAACAGCACAATAACTTATTCCCTTAGTCCTAAGTTCTTCTTCTCCTTTAACTCCAAGTAGTTTAGGTTTACGACCAGTAGCAATTATAACATAGTCACAGATATATTCATCTTTACTAGTAATAACCTTTTTCTCTTTATCTACTTTTATCTCTTTAACTTCTTCATATTTAACAGGAACCCCTAAATCAGTAATCTGTTTTAACATTTTTAAAGCTAAGTCACTTCCACTAATAGACGCATATGACGGAAAATTCATAATATTACCATTATCTACAATCTGTCCTCCAGGCATAGACTTTTCTAAAATAATACAGTCTATCCCTGCTCTATTTAAATAAAGGGCAGCAGTCATACCTGCAACACCACAACCTATAATAACAACTTTATATTTATTATTCATAAAGCACATCCTCTCTATACAACTTCTTATTCTTCCTCAAAAAGACAAAGTAAACTCCAACAACAAACAAGACTACAGATACAAGTTGAGCCACTCTAATAGGACCTAACATTAAACTATCAAGTCTCATACCTTCTATTATAAACCTAATAAAAGAATACCACATCATATAAAATCCCATAAGTTGTCCTGTTCTTAAATTCTTATAAAACTTTCTAATTAATAAAAGTATTATAAAGCCAATAACATTCCAAACAGACTCAAAGAAGAATGTTGGCATATAGTAATCTCCATTAATATACATACCTCTAATAATAAATTCCGGTATATATAAACTCTTTAAATAGCCATAAGATGTAACATAACCATACGCTTCACTATTAAAGAAATTCCCCCATCTACCTATCGCTTGTCCAATAATAAGACCTACTACTAGTATATCTAAAAGTTTTAAAAGATTTAATTTATGTTTTCTACTATAATACCAAAGATATAAAAGGCCTCCTAATATTCCTCCATGAATGGCAAGTCCTCCATGCCATATATAAAGTATTTCTATAGGATTAGACAAGTAATATGGTAGATTAAATAAAACATAATAAAGTCTCGCTCCTAAAAAAGCAAAGATAATTGTATAGAAAAACACATCAAAGAGTTCATCTTTATTAATCTTTTCTTTCCTAAGCTCTAAAAAGACACAAACTCCACCTACTATTACCCCTAAAAGAATAAAGATAGAATAATAATATATTTTTATAAATCCTAAATCTAAAAATACTCTATCCATGATATTTAACCCTTCTTATAATAGGTTTAATAACAAATTCTTCTATTAAAACATTCGATACTGAAATTAATATTGAAATAGCAAGAGCCACCCAAAAATCTAGAAGATTAAAGTACTTACCAAGTATCCAATCTGCAAGTTTTAAGATAAATAGATTTATAAAAGGATAAAAAAGACCCAAAGTTAAACCTGTTACTGGTATTGTTAATCTAACTAACAAAGGTTTAACTGTTTGATTTAAAATATAAATTATAAATGATGCAAGTATAGAAAATAATACAGGATGTGTTGGATCTATATAAAATGTTTCAAAACCAAAGGAAACTAAAAAGAAGACTAATGAATAACTCACAAAATACAAAAGCCATTCTAAAAATCTATTTAATCTGATTTTTTCTTTTGTCTTTACAATTATTCTCATAGTCTCCTC
>CASEDN010000157.1 GCA_949286645.1 uncultured bacterium | reverse complement strand
TATTTTTATAATCTTTTAGAAAATAAATATAAAAAGTTAATTACCCCTTCTAGTTGGTGTGATGATGTACTAAGTACTGATGATTACACAGCTACTGAGTGTAATAGAAGTAGTGACAAAAGAAATGTTGGAATTTTATCTATACAAGATTATAATAACACTTTAGAAGATGATGTTAGTTTCTTAGATTTTAGCGGTATAACTTGGTATGCAAATTTAGATGAAAATAATAATCCATGGACAATTATAAGTATTCTAGCACCTCCATTAAAAACAGAACCAATGAATCAAGAATATCTATTTAATGTAAGACCTGCTATTACTTTAAATAAAAATACAAAAGCATTAGCTGGTGATGGTAGTGTAGATAATCCATATATTTTAGTAGAAAACGCAAGTGGAAGTAGAAATACAAATATAAATGAAAGACAAATAGGTGAATATATAAGTTATTCAGGATATATTTGGAGAATATCTGGATTTGATAATGATACAACAGAAATAATTATGGCAGGAACTGTAAATAGTGAAGGAACAGAAGTTAATATAGGATATACTAACAAAGGTAATAAGGTATATAACCCTAATAAGGAAGGTAATATAGGATATAAAGTAATTAATGATATGACAAGATATGTATCCACAGAGTTATTTAGCAAAAAGAAAATAGAAGTACCTATTTATAAAAATAAAGTTACTTATAAAGGTAAAAATGATACAAAAACTTACAATAATATAGTAACTATTCCATCTGTGTTTGATATTTTTACAGCGAAAGGTTCTGCTAGTAGTAGTGGAGGATATTGGCTTATAGATTCTTCATTAGAAGATAATGTAAAAACAATGATGAATCCAGTTGGTACTATCAATTATACGGGAGTTACTGATGAGACAACATCAGGAGTTAAAATAAAAGCTTATTTAAAAGATAATGTATATATTACTGATGGTAATGGTAGTTTAAATGATCCTTACACAATAAGCAATTAATGTTAGGAGAAGTAAAATGAAGAAAAAAATATTAATACCTATAGCTCTATTAATTATTGTTGTTGCAATTTTTGTTACTTTTGTGTATTATAGAAGTAATCTTAAAACAAGTTCATTTACTGTTTTAGATGAAACTGATAAAATTGAAAATGCTAAAAAGTACGGTGATGAGGTTGTAGGATGGTTAAGGGTTGAAGGCACTAATATAGATTTACCTTTAATAAAGGTAACTGAAGATACTGATGTATATAACAATGAATATGATTTTGCTTGGACCAATTCCATACCAGATGGAACAGGCAATCGTCCTGCTTACATTTCTCATAATATTAGAAATGTATCACGTAATCCTATAGTCGGAGATAACACAATGACTAGGTTTGAACAACTAATGTCATTCATTTATCCTGACTTTATAGAAAATAATCAATTTATTGAATTCACTGATAGCGAAGGTACTGCTAGTCTTTATAGGATTTATGCCGTAGCATTATTAAATGATGATCAGAATGCTTCTTTTAGCGATACTTATACTGATAGTGAACAAAAGAGATATATAAAAAAAGCTACGAGAGAAAGCATGTATGATATAGATGTTGATGTTAATGAAAATGATTTAATGTTGACTTTATTTACATGTACCAGATTTTATGGTGCAGACACTAGTTATTCATTTAGAGTGGATGCTAGAAAATTAAGGGAGGGTGAGGAAAAGATATATGCTAGAGTAAAGACTAATGATAATTATGAGAAAATAAAAGAAAGGATGGAAGAAAATGAAAATAATGAAGAAGTATAAAGTTATATTATTAATAGTAGCTATAGGTATTTCTTCACTTCTAGGTACTTTAGCTAGTACTTTAGGCGTTGATGCTGCTAATAATCAATGTTCTACTGGATATACAGAAACAAACTATATGAATAAAATTGGTTATAGCATTTCTGGTAGCACTGTAAATTTTACAGGAGCTAAAGGACTAAGTTATACTTTAAGCTATGATGCGAGTGAAACTAAGGTTTCAACAAATGAAAATGGAGATTTCTCATTTACTGTACCATCTCAATATATAGATAGTAAAATAACAGTAACATTCTATCTTAATGAAAGTGATGGAGTATGTGAGGGCGGAGTTGAAATAGGAGGTATGGAATTTTACCTTGATGAAGCTGCTTACAATCAATTATATAATAATAGTCTGTGTGCAAATTATCGTCGTAAATGGTCAAAAAATCCTACTATGAGGGATGCTGTACCATATTGTTTTACTGAATATGTATCT
>CASEDN010000156.1 GCA_949286645.1 uncultured bacterium | reverse complement strand
TATTAATAGTAATTATTGTTATTATAGTATTAGGAGTAAAAGTTATTCCGCAATCACAAGCGAAAGTAATAGAAAGATTGGGTACTTATTTTAAAACATTAGGTACTGGACCTCATTATGTAATACCTTTTATTGATAGAGTAGCTTCTACTGTATCATTAAAAGAAATAGTTAAAGACTTTGCACCACAACCAGTTATTACTAAAGATAATGTTACAATGCAAATAGATACTGTTGTTTATTTTCAAATAACAGATCCTAAACTTTATACATATGGAGTTGAAAATCCTATTAATGCTATTGAAAATTTAACAGCAACTACACTTCGTAATATTATAGGTGAATTAGAACTTGATCAAACTCTAACTTCAAGAGATATTATTAATACAAAGATGAGATCTATTCTAGATGAAGCGACTGATCCTTGGGGTATTAAAGTAAATAGAGTAGAAGTTAAAAACATTATACCACCTCGTGATATTCAAGATGCTATGGAAAAACAAATGCGTGCTGAACGTGAAAGACGTGAGAAGATATTACAAGCGGAAGGTGAGAAGAAAGCTGCTGTATTAATCGCTGAAGGAGAAAAAGAAAGTACAGTCTTAAGAGCAGAAGCTCAGAAAGAAGCGGCAATTAAGAAAGCAGAAGGTGAAGCAGAGGCAATTATTAAAATTAAGAATGCTGAAGCTGAAGGTATTAAATTACTAAAAGAAGCTAAAGCAGATGCCTCAGTATTAAAACTAAAAAGTTATGATGCTATGGTAAAGGTTGCTAATGGACAGTCTACTAAGATAATAGTTCCTAGTGAATTACAAAGTTTAGTAACAGCAGGAACAGTATTAAGTGAAACATTTAAAGAAGGAAAGAAATAGTTTACATTTCCTTCTTTTTTTGATATAATATGCCTTAATTAAAGGGGAGGAGCTTATGATAGATTTAACTAGTGATAAAATTAGAACAGATGTTGTTAGAGGTAAATTCTTTAACGAGGGTGATTCCTTTTTTAATAAGTTGAATATAACTAAAGATAGTTATGTAAGTCCTTCAGGCATTAATATGTACTTGGTAGAACTAAGTGATGGTTATTATTATGCAAAAAAAGTAAAAGAAGAAGATCTTTGTAATGAAATAGTTGGTAGATATTTATGTAAAAAAATAGACCTAGAGACAACTTCCTTAGATTTACTACTAGATAAAAATAAACTAAAGATGGTTACTCCTAACTATAGAAAAGAAGGATTAATTTATCAACATCAAAAAGACGATATAGAACTAGCTTTTCATCATCAATATAATATCAATAAACTAAAAATACTTCCTAAAGCATATCAAATGGAACAATTGAAATTAATAACTATTGATATGATGATGGAACAAACAGATAGATGCTGCGATAATATGGAAGAAGTAATAGAAAATAATAATATCTATCTAGCACCAATTATAGATTTTGTAGAAAGCTTTGATTATTACTATCACTGTTATTATAATCCTTATGTTAGTATACCTAAAAATATAGAGAATGTTGATAGACTTTTAAATGATTTTCCAGAAGCTTATCAATACTTTATAGAAATATTTAATACAGAAACAGATGAACTTATAAATTATATAGAAGCTAATTATCCAATAAGAGTAGAGGATGATATTAAAGAAGCTTATAATAAAGTTATCTCTAAAAATAAGAATCTAATAAAATCTTTAATATAGAGTTTTGTTTGAAAAACTCTATATTTTTTAGCTTTTTATAATAGGAAATTCATACCTGGAAAACGAAATTATGTATTGACGAACGTACATTTTATATAGTGCCCTTAAGTTACTAAAGGAGGTTCGTAAAATGAAAATATATAGAGCATATAAGTTTAGATTATATCCAACAGAAGAACAAAGAATATTAATACATAAGACTTTTGGATGTAGTCGTTTTGTTTATAATTATTATCTAAATTATCAAAAAGAAAATGGAGTACAAAAATCATTTGATTTATGTAAAGATTTAAAAGAATTAAAAAATAAGCATGAATATCTTAAAGAAGTAGATTCATGTTCCTTAAGATACTCTATATTTGATTTAGAAGATGGTTTTAATAACATTTTTGCTAAGAGAAATGGCTACCCTAGGTTTAAGAGTAAGGTTAGTAGACAGTCTTTCTTATAGAACTAGTTATATAAGAAATACTCACAAAGGAAAAGAATGTAGTAATATAGAATTAGATTTATTAACTAGAAATATAAAATTACCAAAATTAGGTAAGGTAAAGATAAGAGGATATAGAAATAGAGAAAGAATAGAAGGAAAAATAGTAAATGCAACAATATCAAGAGAAACAACAAATAAATATTATGTAAGTGTATTAGTAGAAGAAGATATCTTAATAGAGAAAGTAACACCTACTACTATAGTAGGAATAGATTTAGGACTAAAAGATTTAGTAATAACAAGTGATAGAGTAAAATATGGTAATGAAAAAGTATTAATGAAATATGAAAAGAGATTAAAAAGATTAAAAAAAGAATTATCAAGAAGAGAAAAAGGTAGTAAAAACTATTTAAAGACAAAAGAAAAAATAGCAAGAATCCATGCTAAAATAAAGAATTATAGAAAACATTATTTAAACGATATTGCTAATGAAATTGTTAACGAACATGACATTATAGTAACAGAAAATCTATTAGTCAAAGATATGTTTAAAGATAAGAGAAAAACATTTAATAAAAGTCTATCAGATTCTGCTATTAGTAAACTACGTTCCCTAATAGAATGGAAATGTAAGATAAAAGGAAAGATTTATTATAAAATAAGTGCCTATTATCCAAGTAGTCAGATATGTAGTCATTGTGGCTATAAGAATAGTAAGTTAAAAGATTTAAGTATAAGAGAATATGATTATAAAGAATGTGGAGCTCATAATGATAGAGATATAAATGCAAGATTAAACATATTATTTGAAGGCTTAAAGTTACAATATAATTTATTTAGTATAGTATAGATAATGTTTTAGATAAAATAACAATTAAATAAAAAATAAACTAGTACGGTAGCGACTATCGGAATTTAAGCCTATGGAGAATAAGGGATACCTTATCTATGAAGTAGGAATTCTTGGGGGTAACGACAAGGTAAAAACAAACTTGTTTGTTTTATTTGTTCATAGTATAATGTAATCATAAGAGGGTGATACTTGTGTCTTATATTAGTGTTAAGAATTTAACTAAGATTTATAAAATGGGAGAAGTTACTATTAAAGCCTTAGATAATGTTTCTTTTGATATCGATGAAGGTGAACTTACTGTTGTTTTAGGGCCAAGCGGAGCAGGTAAAACAACTATATTAAATATCTTAGGAGGAATGGACACTGCAACTAGTGGTAAAGTTATTATTGATAATAATGATATCGCCAAATATAACAGTAGAAAACTAACTGATTATAGACGCTATGATATAGGGTTTGTCTTCCAATTCTATAACCTTGTAGGTAATTTAACTGCTATAGAAAATGTTTCTCTTGCTAGTCAAATATGTAAGAATCCAATGGATAGTGGTGAAGCTTTAAAAAGAGTAGGTTTGTTAGATAGAAGAGATCACTTTCCAGCTCAACTTTCAGGTGGAGAACAACAACGTGTTTCAATCGCTCGTGCTATCGCTAAAAATCCTAAAATATTACTTTGTGATGAACCAACTGGTGCACTTGATTCTAAAACTGGTAAAAAAATAATAGAACTATTACAAGATACATGTCATAAGACGAAAACAACTACTATAATTATCACTCATAATGCTGTAATCGCTGATATTGCTGATAAAGTTATTAAAGTTAAAAATGGTAAAATAGAAAGTGTAACTATTAATAAACATCCTAAACTAGTTAAGGAGATTGATTGGTAATGTTAATCTTTAAGAATAGTTTTAGGAAAATTTGGAAGTCTAAAGGGAGATTCTTATCCTTAATCCTTATTGTAATATTAGGTACTTCTTTCTTTGCAGGAGTTAGAGAAACTGCTAGTGATATGATTAAGACTTTAGATAATTATTATGATGAGACTAATCTTTATGACTTTAAGATAGTTAGTACTATGGGTCTTACAGAAGATGATATTGTGTCACTAGAAGAAATAGATGGTATAAAAGAAGTAGAAGGAAGCTATTCCTTTGATACCCTAATAGATGGTAATGCCGTTAAAGTAAATGCCTTATCTGATATTAGTAAAGTTACATTAGTTGATGGAAAAATGCCTAAAAGCAATAATGAGTGTCTTGGAGAAGATGAAACATTTAAAATAGGAGATACTATTACAATAGAAGATGATACATATCTTAACGATAATACTTGTAAAATAGTAGGAACTGTTAATAGTAGTAGTTATATTTATGAAAACAAAGGAATATCTACAGTAGGTGATGGTAAACTTGATAGTTTGTTATATGTACCGAAAGATAATTTTAAACTAGATTATTATACAGAGATATATTTGTTAGCAAATGGTGCTAAAGAAGAATTATCTTATAGTGATAGTTATGATGATATTATAATTAAAGTAAATAAAAAATTACAAAAGTTAAAACCTTTAAGGGAAACAGCAAGATATGAACAAATATTAAAAGAAGCCATGGATAAAGTCGCTTCTGCAGAGAATGAACTTAATAGAGTAAAGAGTGAAAATGAAACTAAGTTTAATGATGCTTTAACTGAGTTAAACTCTAATAAAATAAAACTTGATGAAGGATTAGAAGAGTATAATAGTAATTTATATACTTTAAATAAGACTAAAGAAACTACAGAAACAGAACTTAATAATGGGTTTAATGCTTTAGAAAATGCTAAGACAGAATTTAATAATACTTTATCCAATACAGGCCTTACAGTAGATAGTTTACAACCTACACTTGATACAATAAATACTAATATTAAAGAGTTAGAAAAAAAGTTAGAAGGACTTGATCCTAGTGATAGTTTATATGAAACATTAAATGCTAGACTTAATGAACTTAAAAATAATAAGACTAATATAGAGACATTAATTAATACTAATAATACTTTAACTGAACAAGAAAATACTTTAAATAATTCTCTAAGTACTTGGAATAATGAATATAATAAAGCTTTAAAAGAATTAAATAATGCTAAAAAAGAAATAGATAATGGCTATACTGAATTAGAAAAAGGTTATGAAGAATATACTACTAACTATAATCTATATTTAGAAGAAGTATCTAATTATGAAAATAAGATAAATGATGCTAAAAATGAGATAAATAATATAGAGAAACCTGTTTGGTATTTATTAACTAGGGAAGACTTAACAGGTTATACTAGTTTTTATGAAAGTGCTACTAAAGTAGATTCTATCGCTACTGTCTTTCCAATATTCTTTATTTTAATAGCATTCCTTATGGCGTTTAATACTATGAATAGAATGATAGAAGAAGAGCGAAGTGAGATAGGAGCCTTTATCTCTTTAGGTATTAGAAAGTCTACTATTGCTTTTAGTTATCTATTATATGTTTTTATCGCTTGTGTTTTAGGTCTTGTTATAGGACTAAGTGTTGGTTATACTTTAATACCAAGAATACTTTATACAGTATATGCAGCATCCTTTACAATACCTGATCTTTCTACATATGCTAATCCATATGCTTGTTTAATTATTGTCTTAACGACAATTATCTTAATGAGCTTAGTAGTATTTATTACTCTTGTTAAAGACTTTAAACTTGCTCCTGCTATTATTTTAAGACCAGAAGCTCCTAAGAATGGTAAGAAGATATTATTAGAGAGAATTAAACCATTCTGGAGACATTTATCATTTTCTTGGAAGATAACCTTGCGTAATTTATTTAGATACAAAAAGAGAATCTTTATGACAGTTTTAGGTATTGCAGGATGTACTGCTTTACTTCTTACAGGTTTTGGTATAAAAGATAGTCTAAGTGATTTAATTGATATTCAGTATGGAGAAATAACTCATTATGATGCAACTTTAGTTTTAAATGATGATGTTAATAAAGATGATGTTATTAAATCTTTAAATGATAATAATATAACTAATTATATTAATACTAATATATCTAGTTTTACTTTTAAAGCGAATAATAAGAATTTAGACTTTACCTTAATCGCATTTATGAGTGATGAAAAAATTAAGGATTATGTCACTTTAAAATCTCCAGACGGAAGTGATTTAAACTTAAGTGATGATGGGGTTATTATTACAGAGAAAATGGCTGATTTATTAGATGCTAAAGTAGGAGAGAATATTAGTATTAGGAATAGTGATAATGAATTATTTATTGTTAAAGTAAAAGGGATATGTGAAAACTATATAAGTAATTTTATGTATATGAATAGTACTTATTATGAAGAGATATTTAATGATGACGAGTTTAATAGTTATCTTGTTAATCTAAAAGATTCTACTAATGAAGAAAAACTATCTAATAATCTATTAGATACTGGATACTTTGGAGCGATACAGTATACTGATGATAATATGAAAATGTTTAATGATATTATCGCTGGTATGAATAATATAGTCTATCTAATAATAGCTTTCTCTAGTTTCCTTGCTATAACAGTTTTATATAATCTTACAATTATTAATATCAATGAAAGAAAAAGAGAAATAGCGACTCTAAAAGTCTTAGGTTTTAGAGATAAAGAAGTATCTAGTTATGTATATAGGGAAACTATTATTTTAACTATAGTAGGTATTATAGCGGGAATATTCTTAGGCTTTTCTTTAAATACCTTTATCTTAATGATAGCAGAGACTGATGAAATACTATTTATTAAGACAATTAAACCATTAAGTTATGTTTTATCATTTATAATCATTATAGTATTTAGTGTTATAGTTCAAGTAATAACATACTTTATTTTAAGAAGAATAGATATGATAGATTCTTTGAAATCTGTGGAGTAAGTAGTTAAATTAACTTATATATAAGATATTAATTATAATTATAACAGTCTT
>CASEDN010000155.1 GCA_949286645.1 uncultured bacterium | reverse complement strand
TAAAGAAGAAGAATATATTCTAAAAGATCCTAAAAACTATATACCAAATGATGATACTGTATTTGATATGGTTAAAAATAGTGATACCTATAAAGAAGTAAGGGGGGAAACTGAAAAATATCGTTTAGAATTATTACATACTTGGGATAAAATAAAAAAAGACTTAAATAAAAACTTAAAAGAAATACTTAGATTTGATATTAAACTATATCATGTTTTAGTTGTTGATAAAAAATTAGATATTATAGGAATGAAAATACCTAAGAGTAGAAGAGTAAATACTATTACTTGGGGAAATAGAAAAGATAGTGATAATTATACCCTTGCTATCATCAATATCATTGAACATATTGTAAGAAAAGAACTAGCAACATACAAGAGCGAATATAAAGATATAGTAGATGCCATAATTGAACTTGCTATTGATAATGAACTTGTTTCAAGAACATTAAAGAAAAGTGTTTATTTAAGAGGAGATAGTTCTCTAAAATATCTTAAAAGACAACTATATCCTTACTTTCTTATGTATTTAGGATATTCTAAAGAAGAGATATTAAATAGAATGATGGAAGATAAGATTATCTTTGAACTAGATAAATATACTTTTGAAAGAGGGTTAGCAACTGTTGATTTAAAGACTTTTATTAACTTTTGTATTAAGAATCAAAAACATATTTTAAAGATTAAAGAATTAGAAATAATATAGGATAGTGGTGCGGTATGGATAGTAAACTAAATTTATTTTTGAAAAAGATTAACTTAAATAGTGAGTACTTTGACTTCTTTAAAAACGCTTGCTTAGATAAAATAGTCATTAATAAGAATAAGAAAAGCTTTTTAGTTAAAATAACTATTGATAAATATTTACCTAAAGACATATTATCTAATTTAGTAGATAATAAGTCTTTATTTTCAGATGATTTAACCTATAATTTTACAGTTAGAAATCCCGATAATAATATGTTATTAGATTATTATCCTTACTTTTTAGATGTCTTAAAATCTAAAGATAAAATAAATCTAGTAGATGTTTATAAAGATTCACTAGTTTATGAAAGTGATACTCTAAGACTTATCGCTTATAATAAAAAAGAAGAAGATAGATTAAAAGAAATAAGTAATGATATAAATAATTTCTATCATAATATAGGTTTTCATGACTATATACCTGTTATTTTAAGAGAAGATAATTTAATAGAAGAAGAGATAAGTAATGAATTATCTAATGTTATTATTCCTGAACCTATTAAGAGGGATGTTATTAAAGAAGAACCTAAACGTTATAATAATAGTGGGACTCCTAGAAGAAGAAAAAGTACTGATGAGGGATGTATATTAGGTAAAACTATAGATAGTGATCCTATTAAGATGAGTTTATTACTAGGAGAAGATAATGATGTAACAGTAGAAGGATATATCTTTGGTACTGATTACTTTGAGTCTAGTAAGACTAACTTTAAGATTATTACTTTAAAAATAACAGATGAAACAGATAGTATCGCTTGTAAAGTATTTTGTAATGAGGATGAAGAGTATGCTAGACTTTGTAAAGCTTTAAAAGTAGGTACATGGCTTAAGATTAGAGGATATACGAAAATAGATAATTTTTCTAAAGATGAGTTAGTACTTAATGCTAGAGATATTATGCCAGTAGAACATGAAGAGGAAGAAATTACTGATGATGCGATAGAGTTAAGAGTAGAACTACATGCTCATACTATGATGAGTCAGATGGATGGAGTGGCAGATGAAGTAAAACTAGTAAAACAAGCGATGAAGTGGGGACATAAAGCAATTGCAATTACAGACCATAATGGTGTTCAAGCCTTCCCTCATGTTTATAACTTAGTAAGAGATTATAATAAAGGAAAAGATGAAAAAGATAAGTTTAAAGCTCTTTATGGAACAGAACTTGTTATGGTAGATGATAATGTGGATATCGTTATTAGACCTAATGATGGAAAATTACTAGATCAGACTTATGTTGTTTTTGACTTTGAAACTACAGGATTTAATGCCGGTGGTGCTGACTCTATTATTGAAATTGGTGCCGTTAAGATGAAAGGTGGAGAAATATTAGAACGTTATGATGAACTAATTAATCCAGGAAGACCTTTACCTGCTAAGATAACAGAGATAACAAATATAACAGATTTAATGCTAGAAGATAAAGATACTGAAGAGAATGCTGTTAAAAGGTTTATTGAATGGTTTGCTGACTTACCTATGGTTGCCCATAATGCTAAGTTCGATGTTTCATTCTTAGAGATGGCTTATAAAAAATATAATCTAGGTGAGTTTAAGAATCCTGTTATCGATACCTTAGAACTATCAAGAACCCTAGATAATAACTATGCTCGTCATGGTCTATCTGCCTTAGTTAAAAGATATAATGTTCCATGGGATGAAGAGAGCCATCATAGAGGAGATTATGATGCTGAAGGTACTGCATTAGTCCTATACAAAATGTTAGAGAAACTAGATAGTAGAAATATAGAGACAATGGAACAACTTTCAAATATAGTAGATTCTAAAGAGATGTATAAATATGGTAATACTAATCATATCAATATCATCGCTTTAAATAAGAAAGGCCTAAAGAATCTATTTAAAATAGTCTCTTTTGCCAATACAACATATCTATACAAAACACCAAGAATACCAAGAAGTGTTATTAATGAATATAGAGAAGGACTTTTAATTGGTAGTGGTTGTTATGAAAGTGAAGTCTTTAAACAAGCATCAAGTAAGAGTGAAGAAGAACTATCTAATATCATTAGATTCTATGACTATGTAGAAGTACAACCACCTGAATGTTATTCTCACTTAGTAGAAACTGGTGACTTTGCCAATGAAGGAGAAGTAATTAGTAATATTAATAAAATCATTAATACAACTATTGATGCCGGTAAATTGATTGTGGCAACAGGTGATGTTCATCACTTAACAAGAGAAGATAAAATATATAGAGAAATCATTGTTAATCAAAAAGTACCAGGAGGAGGACGTCATCCACTAGCAAGAGGGGGTATTAAAAATATTTCATCAAATCACTTTAGAACAACAACAGAGATGTTAGAAGATTTCTCATTCTTAGATGAAGCGACTAGAAAATTAATTGTTATAGATAATCCTAATAAAATCGCTGATATGACAGAGATTATAGAAGTTATTATTGAAACTGGAGGAATACCTTTCTCTCCTAAAATTGATAAAAGTGTAGAAACAGTTACTGACTTAGTCTTTACAAAAGCAAGTGATATGTATGGAGAACCACTTCCTTATAATATTGAAGAGAGAATTAGTACAGAGTTATATGGAGATGGAGTTTTTAAAGCCGTAGAAGCTAAGTTAAAAATAGAAGAGCCTAATCTAAGTGAAGATGAGTTTAAGAAAAAATTATTCTCTAATTTACATAATACTCTTTTAAAAGGCTTTGATGAAGTAAAGAAAGTAATAAAAGAAAATCTTAAAATAACTGACCCTGATATAACAGATGAAGACTTAGAAAAAACTCTTAAAAAGAACTTAGGTGGTGTAATAGGTGGAGGCTTCGATGTTATTTACCTAATCGCTCAAAAGTTAGTTAAGCATTCTAATGATGATGGTTATATCGTTGGTTCCCGTGGTTCTGTTGGTTCATCATTTGTCGCTACCATGATGGGAATAACTGAAGTAAATCCTCTTCCAGCCCACTATCTATGTCGTAATAAAGACTGTAAGTACTCAGAATTTATTAATGAAGAGGGAATACCTTATGGAAAAGATTATCCATCAGGTTATGACTTACCAGATAAGACTTGTCCTAAATGTGGACAACCTCTAGGTAAAGAAGGACAAGACATGCCATTTGCAACCTTCTTAGGTTTCAATGCCGATAAAGTTCCCGATATCGACCTTAACTTCTCAGGAGAGTATCAATGGAAAGCTCATGAATATACAAAAGTACTATTCGGAGTTGATAATGTATATAGAGCAGGAACAATTGGTACAGTAGCAGAAAAAACTGCTTACGGTTATGTTAGAGGTTACTTTGAAGAACATGGAATTGTTGGTAAAAGAAGTACAGAGATTGAACGCCTTGCCAAAGGATGTACAGGTGTTAAAAGAACAACAGGACAACACCCTGGAGGTATCGTTGTAATACCAGGTTATATGGATGTCTTTGATTTTACACCATTCCAGTATCCTGCTGATGATAACACATCTTTATGGCGAACAACTCACTTTGATTACCATGCCATTGACCAAGATGTTTTAAAACTAGATATACTAGGTCACGATGATCCTACAGTCCTTAGAATGTTACAAGATTTATCTGGTATAGATATTACAACCCTACCAATGGATGATAAAAAGATATTCTCAATTCTTTCTAGTCCTGAAGCTTTAGGAGTAACAGAAGATGAGATACTTTGTCCTACAGGAACCCTTGGACTACCTGAACTTGGAACCCGTTTTGTTATTCAAATGTTAGTAGAGACAAAACCAAGTACTTTCGCTGAACTTGTTAAAATATCAGGACTATCACACGGTACTGATGTTTGGGCAGGAAATGCTAGTGAATTAATTAGAAATAATATTGTTCCTTTTAAAGATGTTATAGGTTGTCGTGATGATATCATGGTTAACCTAATGAACTGGGGCATGAAGCCTATTAGAGCCTTTAAAATAATGGAGCATGTTAGAAAAGGTAGGGCGACTAAAGACCCTGAAACATGGAAAGGTATGGTCGAAGAAATGAAAGCTGCTAACGTTCCAGAATGGTATATAGAGTCATGTCATAAAATAAAATACATGTTCCCAAAAGCTCATGCTTGTGCCTATGTTATGAGTGCTATTAGAATCGCTTGGTTTAAAGTTTATAAACCACTATTCTATTATGCAGCCTTCTTCTCAATTAGAGTAGATGATTATGATATAGAAACAATGATAAAAGGTTATAATGCTATTAAAACTAGATATGAAGACTTAATGGCTAAAGGCTTTGAAGTTACTAATAAAGAGTCTAATATCATAGATTCTCTTCATGTTGCCCTAGAAGCGACCGCACGTGGTATTAAATTTGCTCCTATTTCTTTAGAGAAAAGTGATGCGACAAGATTTGTTGTTGATACCGAACATGAAAATACTTTAATACCACCATTTAAAACTATTGATGGTCTAGGTTTAACAGTTGCAAAGACTATAGTGGAAGCAAGAGAAAACGGACCTTTCCTAAGTAAAGAAGATTTACAAAAACGTGGTAAAGTGTCAAAGACCCTAACCGATAAAATGACTGAGATGGGTATTCTTAACGAATTACCTGATTCTAATCAGTTAAG
>CASEDN010000154.1 GCA_949286645.1 uncultured bacterium | reverse complement strand
TTCTATTTCTTCTTTTTCTTTAGTTTCTGTAAAAGCCTCTACCTCATCATAACTATAGACAATAATAACCATTTCATCTTTAACTTTTTTAGAAAGGTTTAAAACTGACGTATCGGCAATTTCCGTTAAATCACCTGCTAATCTGATGACATCAATAACTCTACTTCCTTCTTTAACGGTATATATTCCAGGATTAATAACTTCACCTTTAATATCTACTTGATAGTAAACTTCTGCTTGCTCCTCTTCATCCTTTTCTTTTTTTATATTATCCTTTGTGTTTAAAACAATATTTTCTTCTTCTTTATCTTTATTAGTATAGCCTTTATAGATAAAGATAGTTCCTATGACCAATAGCAAAACAATTACTAAACACACTAGAATAATCTGTTTTTTATGACGATAAGTAAAAGTCATTTTTATTACCTCCTTTCCAGTTACCATACTAACAAAAGAAAAAAGAAATAGCAAAAGACCAATCATAAGAATAACAATTAAAAAAAGAAGGTAAAATTGAAAAAGCCTTCTATAAATTTTAAAAATTCATACATAAAATTGCTCTAATTTACAAAATTATAACTTTTTTAACTTTTTTTACTTCTTATTTTATTTTCGATATTAACACGTTGAACAATCGCTAATGAAACCATTAAACACAAAGTAAAACTACCACCATAACTCATAAATGGTAATGGAACTCCTGTCATTGGCATTAGGCCAAATAATCCCATTAAGTTAACTATAACATGTAAAAAGATATAGACAGCAACTCCATAACAAAGAAGGGCTCCTCTATTTGTATAACTTTCTCTACCAATTTTTAGTATCCTATATAGCAAATAAAGATAAGCGAGAATGATAGCAATACCTACAACAAGTCCTAGCTCTTCAACTATAACAGCAAAGATAAAGTCTGTATAAGGATATGGTAAATACAAATATTTCTGAGTACTATTACCAAGACCAATTCCTGTAAGTCCTCCATTATTAATGGCAATATAACCATTACATACTTGATTACCTGTATCAAGCAATCTATCACAAGGTCTTGTAAAATTAAATCTTTCTAACTGTCTTGCTTGTAAAATACTTCCGCCTGTCATAATAAGGACTGCTCCTACAACTAAACACATACCAAAGAAAAGAGCGATGACTTTAAACTTAATAACTTTAGAGACAGGAGAGGAAAAAAATACTATTCCTGTAAGTGCTACAAATATAATAGCAGTACCTAAATCTGGTTGTAACATAATCAAGAAAGTTATAACTAACCCTATTATTAAAGGTATAATCGCTATAAAGAAATTATCTAAACGTTTCTCATGTACTTCATAAAATCTTGCCATAAAAATTATCATAATTATTTTAATAAATTCACTAGGTTGCAAAGTAAAAGGACCTATAGGAATCCAACTAACGGCATAGTTTGTCGCTTTACCATAAATAAGTAATAGAATAAGTACTGCTACAAAAACAATTAAAAGAATATTAGACATCATTCCATAGAACTTAGTATTAAATTTAAGCATAATTATACAAAAAATAGAACTTACAATTAAGAATAACCCTTGTCTAAAAAAATAAGCATAAGGACTCCCACCATTCATATAAGAGGTAACATTGCTAGCAGAAAATATCATAACAAGTCCTAATACAAAAAGAATTAGGGTTAGAATAAATAAAGGTTTATCTATATTTTTTATTATATCTTTAAATTTAGTCATTATTCTAACCCTCCTATCTTTAGTCTTTTTCTTTAGAATACCACAAATTTTAAATACTTTAAAGCAACATAGTCAATTTCATTAACAATTTGACATATTTTTTCATATCTTATATTAGAAAAAGGAGGTTTTTAACTATGTATTATTATGGTGGTGGATCATTTAATTCATTCCCAAGTTGTGGATGCGGTAATCAATGGTTCTTCCCTAGTTGCAATTGTGGCTGGGGCTGGAATAACAACAATAACAATTATGCTATAATTTTAGTCTTATTTATATTATTAGTTATTGTAATTGGTGTTAGATTCACAAGATAAGAAAGGTTAGCCTTTCTTTTTTTCTGTTTTTATGTTAAAATATAGCAAGAAATGGGGTATTTTAGATGTTAAGAAATAAAGATATATTAGATGAAAAGGACAAAAGATTAAGATTAGTTAGTAAAGATGTTACTTTTCCTTTAAGTAAAGATGATTTAAAGACTATTGATTTAATGGTAGAATATCTAACTAATAGTCAAATAGAAAGGTTATCAGAAAAATATAATTTAAGACCTGGTATGGGTATGGCTGCAATTCAATTAGGTATTCCTAAAAGATATTTAGTAATTGTTCATGAAGTTGATGACGAAGAATTTGATACTTATATTATTTGTAATCCTAAAATTATTAGTAATTCAACTGAAAAGATTTATGTAGAAATGGGAGAAGGATGTTTATCTGTAAACAGAGAAGTTGATGGTATTGTACCAAGATATGCTAGAGTTACTGTTGAAGGATATGATGTTGATGGTAATAAAATAAGAATAAGAGCGAAAGAAGAACTTGCTATTGCCTTTCAACATGAAATAGATCATTTAAATGGTATTTTATTTACTGATTATATTGATAAGAAAAATCCATATAAGGATGCTGATAAATATAGAGCGATTTAAAAACAGGATAACCTGTTTTTATTTTATACCTTTTTTAATAACACT
>CASEDN010000153.1 GCA_949286645.1 uncultured bacterium | reverse complement strand
TTATCACCACTGCGACTAAAAAAGTAAGTTTTTCCTTCTATTGTTTTAAAACCACTAACTCTTTTTCCATCTGTATCATAATAATATCTATAATTTCCATCTGTATACCATCCGGTTTGCATTACTCCATTATTATCAAAATTATAATAGTAGCCATCGATTTGAAAAATTCCTGTTCTCATTTGATTAAGCCCTGTTCTACTAAAGAAATATGTTTTACCATCAATGACTTGAAAACCTGTTTGTTTAACACCATTAACATAGTAATATGTGTAGCCATTTTCAGTTACTAAACCATTTAACGTACTGTTTACATCTTTAGCATTTACTGTAAAAGGGCAGATAATAACGAAAGTTATTAGCAAAGTCAATATATGTTTTTTCATCTTTACTTCCTCCTATATAAATCACAGTATAATTTACTTAATACCTTATTCTTTTCTATAAATGATTTTAACATAGTTCTTTCTTTAAAGTAAATATTACTTTTATAATTAGGAATATTTTTTTCAAAATAATAGAAAGTGTCATCAATAAACTTATTTCTAATATTTTTATCCTTTATAACCCTTTGTTGAATATTATAATTAACCAATATTTTAATAGTCAAAGTATCAACAACTTCTCTACTCCAATCATAATCTTTAAAATAACTTCTAATAATATCAACTATCTTTATAATATCAAAGATTCTTTCATCCCTAACTGTAGTCTCACTTTTATCATGAATAGTATAATAAATTAAAGTTTTATCTACTTTGCCTATCTTTTTAGCTTTTAAAAGAGAAAGTGCTACAAAAGGAGCATCTTCGTATTTTAAGCCTTCTATAAATTTTATATTATTATTTTTAATTAAATCACTTCTATAAATCTTATTCCAAGGAGCAAGATTAACATTTAATAATAAATTAGGATTATCTTTTAATGTAGTATTTTTAAAACTAGTAATTTTCTCTACTTCTTTAGAATCACTATTTACTCTATAAAAATCACAAACTACTAAATCAAGTCTTTCTTTATCTATCTTTTCGTATAGTATTTCACAAGCATTCTCTTCTAAGTAATCATCACTATCTAAAAACATAATATATTTACCACTAGCTTTATTAATACCAAAGTTTCTTGTCTTACCTATACCATGATTACTTCTTTTAAAGTATTTAATTCTAGAATCTTTATAACTCTTAATAATAGTTTCACTATCATCAGTAGAACCATCATTAATAAGAATAAATTCTAACTCTTTTTTAGTTTGATTAACTAAAGAATCTAAACACTTTTTTAAATATTTACTAGCATTATAAATTGGTACTATTATACTTATATCGACCATAACTACCTCCAAATTATTTCTTATCATAAACATATTTATTTCCATACTGATAATAATCTATGGTATCCATAATTCTCTCATTACCAGGATTTTCTTTTAAAATAACTGCTATCTCTTCACTTGTAAGTTTATATTCCATAATAAAACGTTCTATTCTAAGAGGATTAACATTCTTTATATAATTAATTATCTCATCTCTTGTCAAAACATGTTCAATATAAATATGGTCTGTTACATACAAATCATAATAACCATAATAATCATCAAATGATTCTAATACATCACCTAAAGCTACTACTTTAGCAATCTCTATTTCTTCTTCAAAACCATTATAATACCTTAAACAGTCTTCTAACCTTTCTGCAAAGTGAAAACCATAACCATAAACACCATATTTCAACTCTTTTTCTCTAGTATCGACTTTATAATCTCTATGCTCTTCAAATTTCATTCCATAAGCATTAACAAGTTCTTTACTAAAGCCTTTATATCCTTCTAACATTAAAGTCTCCTATAATATAGTCTAGGGCTAATTTTAATTATAGTCTTTTTTATTTTTCTTCCTAAACTATCATTAAGTAAATTGTCAAAAACTTTATCTTTTTTTAATCTAATTAAAGCCTCTTTATAATCTTTATCTTTTAACTCTGTTATCTTTAATATTAAACTATTACTAATAAAACTCATAAAGTATGTTTTATCTAATTTAGTTTTATTTATCTCTTTAGTTAAATATAGATAGTGATTATAAAAATCTTCAACTTTCTTTTTAGTCTTAGAATAATCACCACTATTCATAATACTACCATCTCTTTGATAATAACAGTATCCTACATAATTAATACTATTTACTATCTTAGATTTAATAATAACTAAAGGCATTAAGCCAAAGTCTTCATGATAAGTACCCTTCTTAAAAGAAAATTTTTCCTTAATGTAAAACTCTCTTTTAATGGCATAAGCCCAAGCATTTTCTACAAAGTGATAGTTTGTAATTAATTTAAAGGCTTCTATTCCATTTTTATTATCAAAAGGAACCTCTTCATAATTAATATCATCTTTATTATCAAATACTTCTTTTATTTGATATCTTACTAAATCAGGGCTATTAGATAATGAGTTATTTATTTCTTTTAGTAAATCTTTTTCAATATAATCATCACTATCTAAAAAAATTAAATATTCACCACTTGCATATTTTACCCCATTATTACGTGCCATACTTAAACCTTGATTTTCTTGATTTATTACCTTATAAGTATATTTACTAATAATATTACTACTATTATCAGTAGAACCATCATTAACAATGATAACTTCATAATCTTTAAAAGTTTGACTCTTTATACTATCTAAACATCTTTTAAGATATTTTTCTGTATTATAAACAGGAACAATTATACTAAACTTAGGCTTTTTCATAATTAAAAATCAC
>CASEDN010000152.1 GCA_949286645.1 uncultured bacterium | reverse complement strand
TTACTCCATATATTTTGTTTTCTAAAGTAGCTAATCTTTTTTTAGAAAAAAATACAGCCGTTAATAAAATACTATAAAATAAACTACAAGCAGAAAAAGTAAAACCAATACTCATTATTACAATACCTCCGTTACTATCTTCAATATAGATTATACCACTCTAATAAGATAGTAGCAAACAAAAAAAGTAGACATCGCCTACTTTTTAACTAATTTTTTTGAATCTAATAACTCATCTCTATCTATTTCTTTTAGCTTTTCCTTATCTACCTTTAAAACAGGTGTTAAAGGTAAAGTATCATCAAATCTATAATCATAAGCAACATCCCTTTCAGGAAGGTTAGCACTACATAATTCTTTTAATTCGATTTCAATTCTGTCCTTACTGTCTTTATATTCATCTTCTAATACAACATGTGCTCTTGGATACTCTCCTTGTGGTTCTTCATAATTAGGATAAGGAATACCAGTAACAGCACAATCTTTTACTGCATAATGTGAAGATATTATTTCTTCTATTTCAGACGGAAATACATTATGTCCATCAGGTCTAATAATCATTTCCTTTTTTCTATCTAATATAAAGTAATAACCATCCTCATCATAATAAGCATAATCACCAGTATTAACATATTTCAATCCATCAAAATATTTAAACATGCCTTTAGTTGCCTCTTCATTTTTATAATAGCCATCAAACTGAGTTTCACTATTTACAAATAATAATCCTTTTTGATTAGGCCCTAGTATTTCAAATGTCTTATCATCAACTACAAGACCTTTAGTATCACCAATTGCAATACCAACGCTTTGTTCTTTTATATGACCAGGCATGTTAGTATATGAAGCTGGGGTCAATTCACTTAATGAATAGCCCTGAGTTACCTTTAAACCTATTTTCTCTAGATGTGCGTTAATCTTTCTTTCATGACTTAAAAGCATCTTAGTACCACCAACTGAAACACTTTTAATATATTTAGGTGGCGTGTCTAATCTTTCATCTTCGTCAAAGCATAACATTTGAGAAGGAACACCAACTAGATGGTTTATCTTTTTCTTTAAAACAACATCACCATATTTATAAGCAGTTATATCTGGAATAACAACATTTTGTATACCTCTACAATAAGCCATATGCATAAATGTCTCCCCATACATAATAAATGGTGGCATACTTAGCATTCTATCTCCAGCTTCTATTGGCATAGTAGTATCATAATAATAATCTCTTACTTTAACATTATAACTTCTACTACTAGTAGGAACAGCTTTAGGCTTACCAGTAGTACCACTTGTTAATGTTATACTAGCTGGAATATCTTTATCATAAATAGACTCAAAGTCGTCAACATCTACAATTTGTTTCTTCTCATCTTTCCAATTAACATATCCTGTACGTGACTTCTTTGAATAATATAAGTTTTTAAGTGCTGTATCCTTTAATTTGGCATAAGCTTTTAAGTTTTTAACAAACTGTTTATCTTTAAAGGTTAAACTATCATACTTTTCTTTTTTCTCATATTCTTCAAGCAATTCATTAACAAGTATTTCTTCCAGTTCATCTTCTTTATTTAAAGATTGTAACTTTTCTTTTAGTTTATAATAAGCATCTGTTTTCTTTAATTGATCATAACGAAATACTTTACCAAGAATAAACTTCATGGAATCAATTGGACTAATAACACTAACATGTTCTAATTTGGTTTGATCGATTATTTTATCAACCTTTCCAAAAGCTTGATCTAACATAACTGCCTGTTTGACTTCAGCTAAATTTAAAAAATCAGCTATTCTTGATGGATTCGTTCTTGGATCAATTGGGAAAAAAGTAGTACCATTTTTACTTGTTCCGTAAAATGATGCAACTACTTCTGGAAAAAGTGGCGAAATAACGGCAATAACATCACCTTTTTTTGCACCATTTTTTCTAAATATCTTAGCAGCATTTTCAATTTCTTCTTTTGCAGAAGAATAAGTAATATTCTTTCCAAAATATTCATAAGCATAATGCTTATTACTGTAATTTTCTGTTGACTCTTTAGCATAGTCATAAATTGATTGTTCTACATTCATATATGGTTTCATATAAAATCTCCTTTACTTTTTTATCTCTATTTCATCATAAGTATAGGAAGATACTGCATTACCTATTTCTACTTGATAAATAGATCCTATTTTCATTACAACAACCCCTGTTATTCCCGTATCTTTAATAACTACTTCGCTACCTATCTCAATATCATCATCTGTTTCATCAAAGCTTGTATTCTTCACTATCAAACCCATATTTCTACATTTTTCCTTTCCATGTTTATTATAGATAAAATATGTTTAATTTGTCAATTGTAACTATATAATTTATTTGTTTTATGTTACTATTTACTAAAGGTGATATTAATGGAAAATATTTTAAAAGTCCTAAACGATGAAAATATAGATTATAGAATAATTAAACATAAAAGAGTCTACACTATCGAGGAAATTAAATATATTAATCTTGATAAAGAAGGTCTTATTCCTAAGAATATCTTTCTAAGGAATACTAATGGTAAAGTCCATTATTTAGTTACTTGTCATCCTGATAAGAAAGTAGATATCAAGAGCATTGCTAATGACTTAAATAGTACTCGTCTTTCTTTTGCAAGTCTCGAAAGATTAAAAAAATATCTAAATGTATGTAAAGGTTCTGTTTCTCCATTAGGATTTATTTATGATGAAAATATAGAAGTCATCTTTGTCTTTGATAAAGAATTGATTAATAAAACTATAGGAGTTCATCCTAATAGAAACGACTACACTATTTTTATAAAGTTCAATGACTTAGTTAAATTAATAGAAGGACATGGTAACGAGATAGTCTATTTAGACATTTAAAAAGATAGAAAGTTTAAAGGCTACTTTCTATCTTTTTATTAAAGTTTTCTCTGCTTCTTTCTTTAAAGTAAGGGTTAACTCTCTAACATATAGTATTTCTAATTCATGTAAAAGTTTAGTCATAATTAAATAAGGTTAGGAAAATTATATATCTGTTTTATTATTTAATAATTTCCAATTTAATTCCCACAAAGCATTTTTATTACTATCCCATTTTAGTCTTGCTTTAGCATCTTCATAAGATAACCATTCCATTTTAGTATGTTCATGTGATAATCTTATAGACTCATTTGTAGCATCTATTCCAAAACAATGTTCATAAATTAAATAAAAATCTTCACCCCATATAAATTCTTTTGTAACATTAACTACAGGCATAGTACTGATAGATTTTAACTCTATAACTTTAGCATCATCATAAATCCTGCCATTACCTTGTAAATAATATACAAGTCTATCTCTGAAAGATTTATCAACAGATTGATGTTAAAGGTATTAACATATCATTAAATATATAACCAATACTACCATGACCATTAGGAGAAGTAACTACCGCTACATAATTTCCTTTACTTAAAAACTCATTTAAATATCTAGATACCATTTCTACTTCTTTAGTCCACTCATTATTACTATTAATTAAGGTATCAACTAAATCAGTAAATAATACTTTTTTCATTATAAATCCCCCATAAGTAAATTATATGCTTATTATACTAGCATTGAAATTTAGAGACAAGTAAAAAGATAATAATAATTTATACTATTTCTTACAAATGTTATGATTCTATTTTCTTTATCTCACTTGCTTTATTTAAGACATTAAGTTGATAACTAGCAATTGAAGATAATATATTAAATCTTTCTTCTTTAGTCTTTCCTTCTTTAATTAGTTCAGCATTATGACTCTCTAAATTAGATAAAACTGTTAATTCATTTATAGTAGCATAATCACGCATATTAGAAGTCTTAGAAAGTTCTTTATTTAATTTTCTCCATTCTTTAGCAGTTGTCTTAAACAGAATAACATTTAAAATATCTGCTTCTTCTAATATTTTAACCAGCTCTTATCTTTATAATAATCAGTATTAGGCAAGATATAATTTTTAATAGCATCTGTATGAATTAAATAATTATTTTTACTAAGTAGCCTCTTAGCATTCCAATCTTTGTTTTTGCTTTCCTCTGCTTTTAATCGTTGAAATTCTTTTATTAAATATAGTTTAAATACAGGGCTTATTGCCGAAGCAAATTCAAAAGCAATATCTTTATGAGCATAAGTTCCTCCATATTTTCCTCTTTTAACATACAAACCTATAGCATTAGTCCTTTCAGTCCACTCTGTAACACTTGGCGTAAAAGTTAATAATCCAACCTGTTCTATAAAGTGTTCAGATTCGAACACTTTAAAATTAGGATTATTTAATTGTTCCCAAGTAGATAAAAATTCTAATGTATATCTATTCCTCAACCAATTTCTGATAACATCTGCAGCACGTGAATTATCACTCTTACCCTTTGCAATATCGGAAATACAAATGTAATCTTCATTATTATCATTAACAATCGAAATTTTAATATCTTTTACTGTTATAACATTATTTTTCATTATCTTCCTCCTTTATTTTTGTTATTGATAAAGTGTAACCAAAAGGTTCCAAAATTTTAATTAAAGTATTTATCTGTGGATGTTTTTTTCTATTCTCAATAACTGCTATCATTTCTCTTACTACTCCAACTTCATCAGCCATTTTTTGTTGACTAAGACCTAATTCACCCCTTAGTTTTATAAAATCACATATTAATTTGTATTCTAATTCCATTATTCTTTTTTCATCTTTTATTTTATTCATACTTATCACCTAAAACGAGTATATAGCAACGTAACGTAGTAGTCAATAGACTACAATTAAAATATTAAAAAGAAAATAAATTTTTTCATGA
>CASEDN010000151.1 GCA_949286645.1 uncultured bacterium | reverse complement strand
GAGTATTCTTTAATTTTTTAGATGATTTTGAAAAAAATGTTGGCTTAGAATTTAACAGAATAGCATATTCTAAAAGTAATGAATTAGAAGATAATAATGGTTATAGTTTTAGAGTTTTAAATAATGAAGATGAACTATCTAATAACGACTTATTAATTGCAACAGATGGTTATATCGCTATTGGTAAAGAATATAGAAGAATTAATAGAGTAAGTGATATGTCTAATATTACTTTTGGTGTTTTTAATTCAGATATGGCAGAGGTTAGTTATTATTTAAAAACTGGTACTAATCTTGCTTATAAATCATATGAGACTATAGATGAGTTATTTACAGCATTAGATAATAGTGAAGTAGATATGATTATAATACCTAATATAATGTATCTAGATAAGACAATTGAAAATAACAGTTATTATATAAATTATTACTTTACAGAAATGTCTAAAAAGTTAGTTCTAACTCTAAGTAGTGATAAATCTAATGCTAGACTTAATACTATTATTAGAAAATATTTTGAAAAATGGCAGACAGATAATTATGTAGATGAATATAACAATATTTATTTTGATTATTATATAGAAGAAAATAAAGTTAGTTCAGCTGATTCTACAGATTTAGTTAAGAAAAATTATGTCTATGGTTATGTAGAAAACTATCCATATGAAGTAGAAGTAGATGGTGTTGTTTCTGGTATAGCAGGAGAATATCTAAAAAGAATGAGTCGTCTTACTGATATAAGTTTTTCTTATAAGAAATATGGAAGTGTTGAAGCTTTAAGAAAAGCGATAGAAAAAGGAGATGTAGATATTTACTTTGATTATTACAACTTTGCTTCTGTGAATGATGATTATAAAGATACAATATCTACATTTATAGAAGACTATGTAGTATTAGGTAGAAGAAGTGATAATCATGTTGTTAATTCTTTTGAAAGTTTAAAAGATGAAAAGATTGCTATCTTAGATAATACATCATTATATAACTACTTTGAAAATAATAGTCGTAGTGATATTACAGTTTATGATAGCAATACAGATTTAGTTGAGAATGCTAATGATAAAATGATTGTAGTAGATAAAGAAGTATATAATCTTTATAAAAATACAACATTTAAAGATTATGATGTTTTATATCAAGATACTATGATGAATGATTATAAGTTTATGGTAAAGAATAATAATAATACATTCTATAATTTATTTAACTATATAATTACAACTAATTCTTATTATAACTATCGTAATAATGGTTTAGCTGATATTAGTAGATCAATAGTTGAGAGAAGTAGTTTTATGGGATTATTCCTAATCATATTAGTAATAGTTTCTGTGCCATTAATTGCTTTAGTGTTCCTTTATTTATATTTTAAACATAAACATAAAATTAAGAAAGTTAAGAAAGAAGATAGACATAAATATACAGATTTATTAACTTCTTTAAAGAATAGAAATTACTTAAATAAAAAAACTCCTGATTGGGAGAATAGTAAAGTATATCCACAAGCTGTAGTTGTAATAGATTTAAATAATGTTAAATATATTAATGATAATTATGGACATGAAGAAGGAGATAAATTAATAGTAACTGCTGCTTCAACATTGGTTAATACTCAGTTAGAAAATAGTGAGATAATTAGAACAGATGGTAATGAGTTCTTAGTATATTTAGTAGGATATAGTGAAAGACAAGTAGAAACTTATGCTAAAAAATTAGAAAAAGAATTGAAGAGTTTACCACATGATTTTGGTGCAAGTGTTGGTTACAGTATGATAGAAGATGATATTAAGACTTTGGATGATGCAATTAATGAAGCGACACTTGAAATGATGACGAAAAAGCAAGGATTAAAGTAGGAGATAGAAATGAAGAAAAGCAAGAAAATGAGAATATTTTTAAGAAGAGTTATTTCAATAATTAAACTACCAGAGATGCGTATTCTACCAGGTCAACTTGCTTTTTTTCTTGTTATTTCCATTATCCCTTTAATTGCTTTAGTAGGTGCCATTGGTAGTGAATTTGGTCTACCTGCAACAAGTATTAAAGAAATATTAGAGTCAGTTGTACCAAGTGATGTTATAAATTACTTAATACCTGCTAATAATGGTGGAGATTTATTAAGTTTTAACATGATTATCTTTTTTGGGGCAGCCTTTATTTTAGCAAGTAATGGAACATATTCTATAATTAATACTTCTAATGAAATATATAAAGTAAAAGATAGTAGTGAACTTAAAAGAAGAGGTAAAGCTGTCCTTATGACATTGATATTAGTAGTACTATTTTTATTCTTAATATTAGTACCTGCTTTTGGAGATGTTTTAATTAAAATAATTACTAATTCTATTCATAGTGATAGTCTAACTAGTTTAGTTGAGAATACTTATAGACTTTTAGAACTTCCAATATCATTATTCTTAATTTATTACAACTTAAAACTACTATATACAATCGCTCCAGATACTAAGATAAGTAGTAAAAGTACTATACCAGGAGCATTATTTACTACTATTATGTGGTTAATAAGTTCTAAGATATATGCTTTTTATGTAGATTACTTTGCAAACTATAATGTATTTTATGGGGCTATGTCTAATATTTTAGTATTATTAATCTGGGTTTACATTCTAGCTTATATCTTTACCCTTGGAATGTGTTTTAATGCTACAGGGGTAATACAAGAAACATTAAGACTTAAGAAAATTGATATAGATGAAGCGATGAAGAAGGAGGACAAGTGATTGTCTTTTCTTTTTTTCTATTGCTATAATAAAAAACATGTGAAGTATATATAAATTATTTTAAAAGTTGGGAGATGAATAATAATATGGAATTAATTGAGATAGTAGATGAAAATGGAAATTTTACAGGATAAGTTATGGATAAGGAAGAAGCTCATGATAAAAATTTACTACATAATGAAGTAGGAATATTTATTATTAATGATGATGGTAAAGTTTTATTACAAAAAAGAAGTGCTAATAAAAGGTTTTCTCCTAATAAATGGGGACTTTGTGCAGGACATGTTGATGCTTATGAAACTTTAGAAGATGCTGCTTTAAGAGAAATAAAAGAAGAAGTAGGACTGGATGTATCTTATGAAGAATTAATTCCTTATGGTGAAAAAGAAGTTACTATTAAAGAGAGTAATTCTCATATAACTTATTTCTATTATGTTAAATGCAATAAAAAAGAAGATGAATTTATTATCCAAGAAGAAGAATTATCAGAGGTTAAATGGTTTAATATAGATGAAATAATAACCATGATTAAAGAGGGAAAAACTTCTTTTAAAGAAAATAGAATTAAACTGTTTGAAAAAATAAAAAGTGATTTTTAATTATTATCACTTTCTAAATATCTTACATAATATTCATCAAAGGTTAGGTTACTAGCCTTTATTTTTTGTGCTAATTCAACACCTACATATCTATAATGCCAAGCTTCAAAACTATAAGTAGTAATATCTTCTTTATCTTTAGGATATCTTAAAATAAAACCATAATTATCAGCATTTTCTAACATCCAGTTATATTCATCAGTATTTTCAAAATTATTAAAGTCATCAAATGCTCTTGTTACGTCAACAACTAGTCCTGTTTGATGCTCAGAATATCCTGGTCTTGCAGAGTAGGTATCAGCAGTTTCTACACCGTCATTTTTTACATAATTATTATATAGATTTTCTTGATAAGAGTAAGAACGATAAGCAGAAGCTACTCTAATATTCATACCATCATTTTTAGCCTCACTTATTAATCTTTCAAGATTATCTTTTGCTTCCTTAACTAAATAAATACCACTTTTAGAATAACTATTATCAAGTAGTTCAAGATTATTAGGAATATAACTACTATCTAAATAATTAAACTTATTAACAAATAAATAATTAGTATTTAAATTAGTAGAAGGAATAGTATCAGTATAAGGATCTTTATCTAAATTTAAGTTAACTCTTGTAACAATATCTTCTATAGAAAGATTAGAATTATTAGTTTGATATGTTCTATATCTTTCAAGATTTTCTTCCTTATAATAAGATAGTTTACTAAATTCATTATCTTCTTCCTTAGTGATTTCTTCTTTAGTTTCAGTTTCTTTAACTTCTTTAATATCTTTATTTTTACTATTAGTATTAAATAAGAAAATCATAAGAATGATAAAGATAATAACAATAATACTACTTAAAATAATAATAATTTTTTTCATACATAAACACCTTACTTAATTTTATTACGTTTAACATTTATTAATACCATAATATCATATTTTTAAGTGTTTTAATATTCATATTTGAATAATGTTAGCATAGCCTTTATTAGGAGTTGATTTAATGAAAAAGGCATTTTTATTAATTATGTTATCTATACTTTTAATACCATGTTTTGTTAAAGCAGAGGAAGTGAATAATAGTGCAGGAATAAAAGAAGAAAATATTACAGAAAATAACAGGACAGATAGTAATGAAGAATCTACTGATATAGAAGATAATACACAAGATGAAAGTGATAAAGAGAATAATACTTTAAATGAAGAGGAAAATACAACTGAAAATAATAATGATACTGAAGAAAATACAAACAGTGAGAATACTACGGATACATCTCTTATTCCTAATGCCACTGCCGGAGTTTTAATGGATGCCACTACAGGAGAGATAATCTTTGAAAAAAATAAAGATGAACAAGTGGCTGTTGCATCTATGACTAAGATGGTTGCTCAGATAATTATATTAGAGACTATTGAAGCGGGTAAGATTAAATGGACTGATAAAGTAACGGCTAGTGCAAATGCTTCAGGTATGGGAGGTAGTCAGATTTATTTAACAACAGGGGAAGAAATGACAGTAGAAGATATGATGAAAGGTATATCTATGGCCAGTGCTAATGATGCTACGGTCGCTATGGCTGAGTTTATCGCTGGAAGTGAAGTAGAATTTGTAGAGATGATGAATAAGAAAGTTAAAGAGCTAGGACTTAAAAATACCCATTTTAAAAACTGTACTGGGCTTGATGAAGAAGGACACTATTCAAGTGCTTATGATATGGCTATTATTGCAAGAGAACTATTAAAACACGAAAAAATATTAGAGTTTTCATCAGTTTATGAAGACTACTTAAGAGAAGATACTGATAATAAGTTTTGGTTAGTTAATACTAATAAACTAGTTAGATTTTATGAAGGTGCTGACGGTTTAAAAACAGGACATACTGATGCTGCTAAGTACTGTCTAGCAGCGACTGCTAAAAGAGATGATTTAAGACTTATCGCTATTGTTTTAGGAGAAGAGAACAATCAGACTAGAAATAGTGAAGCGATGAGTTTGCTTGATTATGGCTTTAATAACTATAAAATAGAAATATTAAAGACTAAAGATGATATCGTAAAAGAAATCAGTTTAGATAAAGCGACTAGTTCTAAGATTAGTTTAGTACCACTTAACGATATAGCGATACTATCTAAGAAAAGTGCAGATACTAAAAAATATACTTATGATATAAAAGTAACTAATAATAATCTACCTTTAAAAATAGGAGATGAAGTAGGTAAGATTATAGTTAAAGATAGTGATAATAACAAAGTTAAAGAAGAAGTGTTAACAGT
>CASEDN010000150.1 GCA_949286645.1 uncultured bacterium | reverse complement strand
ATATTTTAATCATTTAGACTAATGATTGTTAACCTTTTAAATCTTACTAATTTATGTTAATTGCTCTAATAATTAATTTTATATATAATTAAAATTATTATTTAATTTAACCTCTATTAATTATTTGATTATATTACTTTGTTTATGATATCTATACACTAATTAATTATAATACATTATTAATTTATCTGCTTATTATATTAAATATTATAGTTTTACAAAAAGGAATATTTTAATCTCATATACTACTACTCTATTTTAGTTAAAAATCAAAGTAGGGGAAGTAAATTTTAAAAATAGGGGAATAAACTACTTATTTTTGGGAAATATAAATAGTGAAGGAGAGATAAGAGATGAAAAAACAAAATATTAAATGTGATGTTGACAGTTGCAAATATAATAGCAATAATAAAGAATGCAACTTAGATGAATTTCAAGTTAGTAGTAACTGTGATTGTCCAAAAGATGAAGTTTGTGAGCAAGAACAAACTGTATGTGCTAGCTTTGAAAAACAAGAAGAAAACTAGTAGAGTAATATCTACTAGTTTTTTGTATACAATTCTACTCTTACCTACTCTAGTTCATCTAATATACTAGTTCCTATTTCAGGTGGAGTTATTTCAAAATTATCAGCTATTGTCGCACCAATTACAGCTAAAGTATCTTGTATTTCTAATCTTTTAGGATTTTTAAAACTTCTACTATATAGTATTAATGGAACATTTTCTCTAGTATGATCATTTCCTTTAAAAATAGGATCGTTTCCATGGTCTGCAGTTACGATTAATAGATCATCTACTTCTAGTTTATTTAAAATCATAGGTATTTCTACATCTAGTTCCTCTATCGCTTTAGCATATCCTTCTACATCTCTTAAATGACCATATAAACGATCAAAATCACATCAATTAACCATACATAATCCAGTAAATTTTTTATCCATGACATTAGTTAACTTATTAATAGCATCTATATTAGAATTAGCTTTTAACGTTTTATTTATACTTGTTTTACTAAATATATCATTCATTTTACCTATAGCAATAACATTATAGTTATTAGCGTTTAAATCATCTAAAATAGTCTTAGATGGAGGTGCAACTGGATAATCTTTCCTACCAGCATTATTTAATTTAAATTTACCATTACTTCCTGTAAAAGGTCTAGCAATTACTCTACCTACTAGAAATTCATCATTTAAAGTTAATTGACGTACTTTTTCACAATAACTATATAAAATTTCAGGACTAATAATATCTTCATGAGCAGCTATTTGTAAATCTGAATCAGCTGATGTATAAACTATTAAAGAACCATAATCTACTTGTCTCTCACCAAGTTCATCAATGATACTATTATCATTACTACATTTATTACCAATAACTCTTCTTCCTGTAACAGTTTCAATCTCATCTATTAACTCAATAGGGAATCCATTTTCATTAAACGTTTTAAATGGAATATTAGAAGTAATCCCCATCATTTCATAATGACCTGCTAAAGTATCTTTACCAGCATTATTAGGTCTTGCAATAGTATAATATGCATCAACCTCAGTATTTTCATCCATATTTAAAGTATTAAGAAAACCTATTTTAGCAAGATTAGGAACAAATAAATCATAATTTTCTTTAATATGACCTAATGTATTCGCCCCACTGTCTCCATAACTTCCAGCATCACTTGCTTCCCCTACTCCTAAGGAATCTAAAACCATTAAAAATATTCTTTTAAATCTCATAATTAATTCTCCTTTTTAGCACGAGGATGATTATCTAAGTAATCATTCCTAACTTTTTCATTAGTAATATGCGTATATATACGGGTTGTAGCAATATCAGAGTGTCCTAAAAGCATTTGAATACTTCTAAGGTCTGCTCCTCCATTTAATAAATGTGTTGCAAAAGAATGCCTTAGACTATGAGGAGATATATCAGGATCAAGTCCTTTTTCTTTTAAAATTTCTTTTAAATTCTTAAAGAATCCTTGTCTTGATATACCTGTTCCTCTAGAATTTAAAAATAAAGCATCAGATTGCTTCTTTTTTAATAGTAGATGTCTTTTGTCTAAATATTCATTTAAATAATATTTACAAACATCATTAATAGGAACAATTCTCTCTTTACTACCTTTACCTTTAATTCTAATAATATCGTTATTAAAGTCTATATCATAAACTGTTAGACTAATAAGTTCAGATACTCTTAGCCCTGAACCATACATTAATTCTAACATAGCTTTATTCCGATAGTCAAATGAGGTATTTAGTTCTATATTTAAGAGTTTATCTACTTCTTCTATAGTTAAACTATGAGGAAGTGTTTTTGTAGTCTTAGGTCTATCTATAAATTCACTAGGATTATTAGTCTCATTTTCTTCTTTTTCTAAATAGTTATGAAAGTTCTTAATAGTAGTAAGTTTATGAGCGACAGTTTTACTATCTTCATTACGTTCATAGCAGTATTTTAAATATTTAGTTATAATATCTTTTGTTATATTTTTGGTATTATCTATCTTTTCTTTTTCTAAAAAACCAATATAGTCTTTCATCTCATAGCCATAACTTTTAATACTATTATTAGAAAGGCCTTTTTCAAACTCACAGTAATTTAGAAAATTTTCATAAGCAGTTATAAGTTTCATAACATCATCCTCATAATTATTATATAACTATTTGAAGATTTTGTAAAAGTAGCAAGTATTGATTTAACATTAAAACAGTGTTATAATTAGTAAACAAATTAAGAAAGGGGTGGTAGTCTTGTCTAAACATATAGTTGGTATTATCGCTGAATATAATCCTTTTCATAATGGACATTTATATCATATAGAAAAGGTTAAAGAAATGTTTCCTAATAGTCCTATTATATTAGTACTTGGAGGTAATTTTACAGAAAGAGGAGATATATCGATATTAGATAAATGGGAAAAAACTGCAATTGCTATTAAAAATGGAATAGATTTAGTAGTAGAACTACCCTTCCCTTTCTCTTGTGCTTCTGCAGATATCTTTGCAAAGGGATCTATTGATATTTTAAACTATTTAGGAGTTACTGATTTAGTCTTTGGTAGTGAATCCGATGATATTGAAGGTATTAAAAAATTAGTAGAAACTGAGCTTTCTAACTCTGATTTTGATAGCTTAGTCCAAGTTTATCTAAGAATGGGTTATAACTACCCTACTTCTTTATCTAAAGCTTTAGAAGATATAACAGGAGATTGTTTTAAATTACCTAATGATATTTTAGGTATCAGTTATGTAAAAGCGATTTACTCTAATAATTATAAAATAACACCTCACACTATTAAAAGAACTAATGATTATCATAGTAAAGAATTAGATAATATGAGTATAAGCAGTGCAACTAGTATAAGAGAAGCTTTGCTAAATAATAAAGATATTAAAGATAGTGTTCCATCTATTACTTATAGTTATTTAAAAGATAAGGAGATGCCTAAGTTAGATGATTATTTTAATCTCTTAAAGTATAAAATAATAAGTTGTAATGATTTAACTATCTATAATCTAGTAGATAGTGGTATTGCTACTAAACTAAAAAAAGAAATACTTAATAGTTATAATTTTGATGAACTTATTAATAAAGTTAAAAGTAAAAACCTAACCTACTCTAGACTTTCTAGAACTTTAATTTATATATTATGTGATTATACTAAGGTACAAGCTAGAGAGTTTAAGGAAGTTGAATATATTAGATTATTAGGATTTTCTAATAAAGGAAGAGATTATTTAAATAAAGTAAAAAAAGATGTAAATATACCTATTATTAGTAAATTTACAAGAGAAAAAGATAAGATGTTAGAATATGAATACAAAATCACAAAGATATATTCTTTAGTATTTGATAAAGATAAGGCTAAAAGCTTAATAGAAGCTTATTATAAGATGAAACCTATAAGGGAGTGATTGTTATGGATAATATGGTTAAAACAAAGAAGCAAGGGCTTTTAATAGTTATTTCAGGGCCTTCTGGTTGTGGTAAGAATAGTATTATTAATGAATTATTAAAGATAAGAAAGAATACTTGGGTTTCTATTTCCTGTACTAGTAGAGAACCAAGAGGTGAAGAAAAAGATGGTATTAACTATTATTTCTTGTCTAGAGAAGAGTTTGAAGAAGATATTAAAAATGATGAATTATTAGAATATGCTGAATACTCTGGTAATTATTATGGTACTCCTAAGAAATATATTAAAGAACATTTAGATAATGGTGAAGATATAATTCTTGAAATAGAGATTCAAGGAGCTTTAAAGATTAAAGAAAAGTTAGATGAAACTGTCTTTATCTTTATAATGCCACCTACTATGAATGAATTAAAAAGACGTCTTATTAATAGAAATACTGATAGTTTAGAAAAAATAGAAAAAAGGTTTAAAAGAGCTTATGAAGAGATAAATGAAATACCTAAATATAACTATGTAGTTGTTAATGATGATTTAGATAAAGCTGTTAAAAAGGTTGATGCTATACTAGAAGCTGAAAAGTGTAGAGTTGATAGAATCGAAGAAGTTTATCTAGACAGTAAAGAAGAAAAAATCCATGAAGCATTACTTGATGATGTTAAAGACTTTGATAATTCTAAAATAGAAATAAAATAAGCAAGGAAATCCCTGCTTATTTTTATATTTCTTCAATCTTCATTAAGTTAGTAATTCTCTTAGTTTCTGTATTAGGGAAACCTCCAGTAATTACAATTAAATCTCCTTCATTAAGTTCCATAAACTCTTTAGCTTTTTCAACACTTTGCGTTAATACTTCATCAGTTGTATCTAAGAAAGGTAATGTTCCAGCATAAACACCCCAGTTTAGTGCAAGACGACGACCAGTTTTCTCATCAGTACATAGAGCAAGTATTGGAGCATCTGGTTTTAAATTACTAATTACTCTTGCAGTTCTACCACTAATAGTAGCAGCACAGATTAATTTAGCTTTGAGTGCATCTGTACTAATTACAACGTTAGAAGCAATAGATTTAGTGATGTTGTCTAGGCTTTCAATATCGAATGCATAATCGAAACTTGCATATTTTTCAGTAGTTTCACAAATATGAGCCATAGCAGCAACTGTTTCTATTGGATGCTTTCCTACAGTAGTTTCACCACTTAACATAACAGCATCTGTACCATCTAATACTGCATTAGCAATATCACTAGTTTCTGCTCTTTTTGGACGAATATTATCCATCATTGTCTCAAGCATTTCAGTAGCAACAATAGATATTTTTCCAAGTCTTCTACAAGTATTAATCATTTGTTTTTGATAGATTGGAACCATTTCACTAGGTACTTCTGTACCAAGGTCACCACGTGCTACCATAACACCATCACTAACACTTAAGATATCTTCTAAGTTTTCAATACCTAAAGCACTCTCAATCTTACAAATAATTTGTAAGTCTTCTCTATTATGTTCTTTTAAGATTTCTTTAACTTCTAATACATCTTCTTTAGTAGAAACAAAAGATAGCGCAAGGAATTCTCCTCCATGTTCACAAGCATAGATAATATCTTCACGATCTACATCACTAACATATGGAATATCAAGTTTAATACCAGGAACACTCATACTCTTACGGTTTCCTAATACTCCACCATCAATAATCTTACATGTAACTCTATCTTCATATTTAGCGATAACTTCAAGTTTCATCTTAGCATTCTCTAATAAGATAATATCACCAACATTAAGAGAATCAATAGCACTAGGATGATTAACAGAAAATCTTTCTTTAGTACCTGTAACAGTCTCTTTAACTATATCGATAGTTTCAGCTGGAACAAGTTCAATAGAATCATTTTCCATAATTCCACATCTAAACTCAGGACCTTTAGTATCCCAAAGAATAGCAATATTCATACCAGTTCTTTTTCTTACTTCACGAACTGATGAACATGCTTGTTCCCTTTCTTCTATAGTAGCATGAGAAAAGTTAATTCTTGCTACATTCATTCCTGCTAATACCATTTTTTCCATTACATCAGGTTGATTACTAGCAGGACCTATACTACAAACAATCTTTGTCTTTTTCATTATTTACTTCACTCCTTCTAATCAAGCTATATAATTATAGCATAGTTTTATTAAAATTAAAAGAGTATTTTGCTTAAAACATATTACGAAAATTCGCAAACTCGTAACTAATTTATTACAATTTCTCTTGCTATAGAGAAATTAATATGATACTATTTATATAGAGAACATTTAATGGTTGAGTGTTATCTCCGAGTATTTTTATTTGGAATTAAGCAGTGACATACTATGAGTAAAAAAGACTTTTTAGTTTCAACATTATTATTTATAATAATTTTACTTATTGTATTACTTTTTGTAGTTATCATTATATTAATATAAGACATAAAACAAAAAGAAAGCACTTAACTAAACAACATGTTTAATTAGGTGCCCAACCTTTTTACAGAAGAAGCACTTAACACAAGCACGTTAAATGCTCTCTCTTTTTTAGTTTATGTAAATTTCTTTTACATATTCATAGTATCATAAATATTGACTTTTATCAAAAAATTATTTTTGACATTTAGGACAATAGTAAGTTCCTCTTCCGCCTACTTTAGTAACAATAAGTTTCTCTCCACAATTAGGACAAGTACCATCTTTCTTACCATGAACAGATAATTCATTTTGAAATAAGCCATGTACACCTTCTGCTGATGTAAAGCTCTTAATAGTAGTACCACCCATAGTAACAGCTTTATCTAATATTATTTTTGTATTTTTAATGATAGCATCCGCTTCATCTATATTAATACTATCCGCTTTTCTTAAAGGGTTAATATGACTTGCAAATAGTATTTCATCATCATAAATATTACCAATACCAGTAATAATTGATTGGTCAAGTAAAGCTGTTTTAATAGGTAATTTCTTTTTTCTTAAAGCCTCTAATAAATAACTAGGTGTTAGGCTCTTATCATAGTACTCTAATCCTAAATCGCTTAAAGGCTTTAAATTATAAACTTCTTCTTTAGGAAGACATGCCATTTTTCCAAACTTTCTAACATCATTAAATCTCATATCAGTATTATCAATAAAAGTAATAATAACATGTTCATGCTTTTCTTTAGGTATACTGGGATCTCTAAAGAAGAACTTTCCTTCCATCCTTAAATGACATATTAAAGCTTTAGTTGTAAGAAAGATAACTATCCATTTACCTCTTGTAGTAATAGATTCTATCCTCTCGCCAACTAAACTTTTTTTAAATTCATCTTTATCACCTATAATTATATTGTCCCAGTATACATCTACTTTCTTAATAGTTTTACCTATAATAATCTTTTCTAGTGTCTTACTCACTGTAATTACTTCTGGTTTTTCAGGCATATTATCACTCCTTACTACTTAGCTTCATACCAATCATTACCTGTTTCAATATCTACTTTTAAAGGAACATCTAACTTAATAACGATTTCCATCTTATCTCTTACTAACTCTTTAACTTCATTTAACTCATCTTTATAAACATTTAAAACAAGTTCATCGTGTACTTGAATAAGTATTTTACTCTTTAAATTTCTTTTAGTCATCTCACTATATAAGTCTACCATCGCTTTTTTTAGAATATCGGCTGCGCTTCCTTGAATTGGAGTATTAAGAGCCATTCTTTCTCCCCCACTTCTAACCATATAGTTACTACTCTTTAATTCATCAATAACTCTTCTTCTATTCATAATAGTAGTAACATAACCATTTTTATAAGCTTCCCTTTTCTCTTTATCCATATATTCACTAATACCTGGATAAGTCTCTAAATAGTTATCCATAAACTTCTTAGCACTACCTACATCTATTTTTAAATCTTCTGATAGACCAAAACTACTAATACCATAAAGAATTCCAAAATTAACGGCTTTTGCAGTCCTTCTCATAGATTTATCTACATCTTTGATATCAACTTTAAAGATATCACTAGCAGTCTTAGAATGAATATCTTTATCTTCTACAAAAGCTTGGATTAAGTTAGTCGCTTTAGAAAGAGAAGCAAAGACTCTAAGTTCTATTTGTGAATAATCAGAACTCATAATAATAGAGTTATCTTCAGGTATAAATGCTTTTCTAATTAATCTTGAATAATCACTTCTAATAGGAATATTTTGTAAATTAGGCTCGGTTGATGATAATCTACCTGTTCTAGTTAAACATTGATTAAAGATTGTATGAACCTTACCATCTTCTTTTATCTTATCTAAAAGTCCAACAACATAGTTAGCATATAACTTAGTAAGCATTCTATATTCTAATACTTTATTTACTATAGGATGATATGGACTTACTTTATCTAAAATATCTCTACTAGTAGAGTAACTAGTCTCATCTTTTTTTCTCTTTTTTGGATAAGGTAGTTCTAACTTTATAAATAAGATTTCACCTAACTGTTTAGGAGAACTTATATTAAACTCACATCCAGCATCTTTATATATATCTTCTTCCATGTCTTTTATCTTGACTTCTAACTCATCTTTTAGTTTTAATAAATAATCTTTATCTACTCTAATACCAGTAAGTTCCATATCGATAAGGACATATGCTAAAGGCATCTCTATTTCACTAAATAATTTAGTCTCTCCATATTCATCAATTTTAAGTAGAAAATCACTCTTTGTATTATAGATAAAACTACTCTTTAAGTTACACTGTTTAATTGTCTCATCAAGTTCTACTTTCTTTCTTCTCTTAAGTGTTCCATAAGTATCTTCAAAGGACTCAATCTCTACATTTAAATCATTCATTAAAGTAGTAATATCATCATTCATTTTATAGTCTAATAGATATGATGCAATCATGGCATCATAGTTGCAGTTATTTAATTTTATACCTAGTTTATTTAATAGAACAAAACACTTCTTAACATCATAAGTAGATTTAGGAGTATCATTTTCAAATAAATCTCTAT
>CASEDN010000149.1 GCA_949286645.1 uncultured bacterium | reverse complement strand
TACTACAGTTTTACCAGTATAATCAGGATGATTACCAGTTTCTAATAACTCATTACCACCATATACACCATCCAAATCTTCTCTAGGTATATTCATCTTACTAGAAAGATTCGCTCCAAACCCTAAAAACACTGCATCATACTCTTTCTCTAAGTCTTCTAAACTAAAGTCTTTGCCTATACTTTGATTTAACTTAACATTAATACCTAACTCTAAAATTTTATCAATTACTTTTCTTAATAAAGCTTTATCTAGCCTAAACTCAGGTATCCCGTGATATAAAAGACCACCTAAATAATTATGTCTTTCATAAAGAGTAACAGCATAACCATTTTTTCTCAAGAATGCTGCACAAGTTAATCCAGATGGTCCTCCTCCTACAACAGCTATTTTCTTATTCTTTAAAGGTAAACTACTAGTAGTCCAATTATTTTTTATTGCCATATCACCAATAAAAGCTTCTATATCACCAATTTTAACAGATTCAAAAGATACTCTTTTTACACACATTCCTTGACACTGTTTCTCATGAGGACAAATTCTTCCACAAACAGAAGGTAATACTGTTGTCTCTAATAATAAGTGATATGCTTCTTCATACTTACCTTCACGAGCCAATTTTATAAAACCAGTTGTATCATTATTTAATGGACATCCCACTTGACAAGGTTTAGTAACACAAGAAAGACATTCTAAAGTTTTAGTCTTTATCTCTTCTTCATTCATGCATCTTACCTCCCAACAAATAAGATTTATCTTGATAAGTAGTATGAAGTAACTCTTTAGCCTTAGGACTATTAGGATATTCTAAAAAGACTTTATATATTTCTTTTATCTCAGGATTTTCATGACAAAATCTTATTTTTGACTTCTCATCTTCCTTATAGATACCATTCATTCTAACAAGTTTTGTCTTATCAAGATTAAGTAAAGTACTTTTAGGTTGTCCTCCTCCTGCAATACAACCACCTAAACAGTTCATAACTTCGACAAAATGATAAGTAACTTCTCCACTTCTTATCTTATCTAATAATATTTTAGCATTTTTCATTCCGTTAAGAACTGCAACTTTAATTTCTAAGTTATCTATCATAATAGAAGCTTCCTTAATACCTTCCATTCCTCTAACTTCATTAAATACTAACTTTTCTTTACTAAGATTTTCTCCTGTTAAGTAATAATATGCCGTTCTAAGAGCAGCTTCCAACACTCCTCCACTATTTCCAAAGATAAGACCTGCACTACTACCTTTTCCTAAAGGAGAATCAAAAGTACCTTCTTCTAAAGATATTAAATCAATACCTTCTTCTTTTAAAAGTAAGGCTAACTCTCTCGTAGTTAAAACAAAATCAGTATCAGAAACACCTGATCTATTTACTTCATCTCTTTTAATCTCGCTCTTCTTAGCCGTACACGGAGCGATTACAACATTTAAAATATTTTCAGTCTTAATCTTTTTCTTGCCTGCAAAATAAGTCTTAATCATAGTAGACTGCATTGTAATAGGACTTTTACAACTAGATAGATTAGGAATAAACTCTGGATAAAAGATTTCTGCATACTTTACCCAAGCAGGACAACATGATGTAAACATTGGTAGAGTTCCTTTATTTTTAATACGATTAACTAACTCCATCGCCTCTTCCATAATCGTTAAGTCAGCCCCAAAAGTAACATCAAAAACATAATCAAAGCCTAATTTTCTTAAGGCCGTTATAACTCTTCCTTCTAAGTTTTCCCCTAAGTCCCCCCCAAACTCTTCTCCTATTGCTACCCTAACAGCAGGTGCAATACTAGCAGTCTTTACAATACTTTCATCTTTTAATAATTTCTTAAGTCTTAAATAATCAAACTTCTCATGAATACTTTCTGTAGGACACATATTAACACATTGTCCACAGTTTATACAGATGGGTTTAATACTTCTTTTTAACTCATACATTCTTGCCACTGTAACTTCATTACGACAAGTTTTAACACAATATCCACAAGAAATACATTTACTATAATCTTTTTCTATCGCTTCATTATCTTTAGAATAAATAATTACTAAATCTTCTTCTTTCATACAACACTTCCTAAAACTAAATTTTCATTTTATTTAATATTTCTCTACCATCTGAACTATCAGTAACAACCCCCTTTAACTCCATCCCCATTAAATAACTTAATCTATTAGATAAAAACTCAATAGCCTTAACAGTATCTTGACTAGGAAGAGAACCTTGAGCGAATAAATATAGTTTTTTTCCTTTCAAAGCTTCTGCCTCAGGTAACATATATAGTCTATCTATAAAAGTCTTTAACATACCTCCTACAGTATACCAATAAACAGGGCTCCCTATTACTAGAATATCATATTTATCTATTTCTTTTAATACCTCTTTCATCTCATCATCTTCAAATACTTGTCCATATTGAGATATTTTATAATCTGCCATCTGTAAAACATCATGCTCTTTATCTTTTAATAACTCTTCTCCTATTCTATAAGTATTACCATCCCTATTAGGACTACTATTAACAAATAATATCTTTTCCATAAATCATTCCTCCTACAACCATAATACACCCGTGTTCTACTCCCATGTCAAGAAAAACAAAAAGACAAGAAACTAATTCTCATCTTTTAATTCTAACATTGCACTAGTTACTTCTTCTTCTATTTCCTGTAAAGCACTTTTACTAATATTAGTCAAAACTATAAGTTCATTAATTGTATCAATAATAATTTTACCCCAAATAATACCACTTCTCACTTTTAAATCATTAAACATATCAGCAGTAATACTATCAAAGAAATAACCAATAACCACTCTATCTCTTGCAATTACTAATCTTTTATTAGTAACGGCAACTATACCTGTGCTAGTTACATCTAAAGAACTATTATTCTTTTGTGCATAAAAAGCATATCTAATAACTTCATCATCATGTAGATGTTCAAGTAATAACTTTGAATGCTTTTTAAGCCTCCAGCCAATAGTGAAATGATACTTATCCTTAAAACTAGAAAGCTGGCTTCTTAAAATTTCTTCATTATTCATAAATACCTCTATTCAGCAATAAAACCATTATCTTTAAAGAAATTAACAGTTGTTTCTTTATCATTAAGTCCTTCTTGAATATCAACTATTTCATCATCTTTAACTACAAGTAATAAAGGTGTACCATATCCTTCACTAAAGTAATCATCAGATTCAATTAACTTAGCCTGTCCTTCATCGTCTAACTCATCAGTATTTAGATAGTTAACAGTAATACCATATTCATATACTATATTTTTAACGATAGGTTCCATCTCTTGACAATAATGACAAGTAGGTCTAGCAATATAAATGATAGAAGCTTCATTTCCTTCTTTAAGGTCTAAATATTCATCAATACCAATATCATTTAAATCTTCTTGTTCCTCTTCTGGAATATCACTGTTTGTAGATGTTGTATCACTAGAACTGCTATTATCAGTAGAACTTGTAGTAGTACTTCCACTGTTATCACATTCTTGTAATTCAGATGTAAAATAGCTAGCACCGAATACTATTATTAAAACTAAAACTACTATAGTAGCACTTTTTAATTTTTCAATATTTTCTTTTTTCATAAACTTATCCCTCCGTTTACAATTATATCATAAAACACAAAAAAATTAAGCATTATTAACTAATTTCT
>CASEDN010000148.1 GCA_949286645.1 uncultured bacterium | reverse complement strand
TTTAATATTATGTGGTGTTAAAGATAGTCAAAACATGGAAAGTGCAAAATTATTAAATAAATTTATTAATAATAGCTCTTTTAAAACTATAGATAATTCTTCTCATGAAGTTAATGTAGATAATCCTAAAGAACTTGCTAATACCATTTATGACTTTTGGAAAGATAGAGGTAATTAATCTGAAAAATAATTATATTGTTCATGGCTATGTGTGCCTTGAACGTAGAGAAAGGAATGAGACTTAATATGAATTATTATGGTAGTGAAGAATATAATCAGTTAATTAAAGAGCTAGATAAATTAGTTTATTCTAAATGTGATTTATTAAGGCCAACAAATGAAATAGAGTTAGATGATAATTATTCTATAAAATATTATTACTATAAAGATATAGATAGTAGTAAAGATGGAGAAGTATGTAGATTATATAAAGATAAAAAAATGATTTATGAATGGAAAAATATTTATGATAAATTAAGATATGCTACTATTATAAAGCATTCTGATGGTAATAAATATTTATTATTTTCTATAGACTTATATGGTTATAGTGTTTTAAATTTAAAGGCATTAAAGTGTATTAACTATATACCAAGTAAATCTCGCTTAGATAATAAAGAAACTTTTATTTGGTGTGATGTCAATTATAATCCAAAAAATAACTTATTAGTAGTTAGTGGGTGTTGCTTTGCAAGTCCATATTCATTAATTGTTTTAGATTTTACTAAACCTGTGGAAATAGTAGATTCTAGTAATTGGCTTAATCTACCTTCAAAGTATTATGAATTAGGTTGTGATATTGATTTTAAATGTTGGAAAGATAATAAATTGGTTTGTATATTAGATGGTGATAAAGATAATATATTAACTATAGATATTAATGAACTAAAGGAGGAATAATAATGAGTTTAACAATAAATATATATTATACAGGTAAAAATGGTAGTGCAAGAGCTTTTGCTAAAGAAATGGTAGAAAGTGGTCTTGTAGAAAGAATAAGAAATGAAGAAGGTAATTTAAAGTATGAGTATTTCTTTCCTATGGATGATGAAGAAACTGTTCTATTAATAGATAGATGGAAAAATGAAGATGCAATAGAAAAACATCATAAAACAGAAATGATGAGTGAAATTGCTAAGCTTAGAGATAAATATAATCTTCATATGAGAGTTGAACAATTTGTTTTTAAAGATAAATAGACTTGTAAAATTATTTTAATATATAATAAATTTATTAGGAAGGACTACTATGTTAGAGGATGAAGTACTTAAAAAGAGAAAACTAAATAATGATAAATTAATCCCTTTTGGTTTTACATTAGAAAATAATATTTATAAATATTCTAAATTAATTATGGATGATACTTTTAGAGTTGATATTACTATTGATAGTAAAGGTAATGTTGTAGGGAAGATTTATGACTTAGATGGAGATTATGAATATACTAATTTTCGTCTTGAAAATGTTAAAGGAGATTTTGTTAATAGAGTAAAAGATGAGTATATTAAAGTAATAGAATCTATCGCCAATAACTGTTTTACTAAAGAATATTTTATTTATAAGCAGTCTAATGAACTTAGTAATTTAATTAAAGAAAAATATAATGTCTTGCCAGAGTTTTTATGGGAATCTAATCCTAATTATGGAATCTTTAGAAATAAAAGTAGTAATAAGTGGTTTGGGATTATTATGAATATAGATAGAAATAAACTTAATCCTAATGAGGGTGGAGAAGTAGTGGTATTAAATGTAAAGGTAGATGATTTAGTCGATACTTATTTAAAGAAAGAGAGAATATATCCTGCTTATCATATGAGTAAGAAAAGCTGGGTTAGTATAATTTTAGATAATACTTTATCTAATAAAGAAATTATGAATCTTATAGATATTAGTTATAATCTATCTAATAGAAAAAAAGAATGGATTATTCCTGCTAATCCCAAGTATTATGATATTGTTAATGCTTTTAATGATAGGGATACTATTACTTGGCGAAAGTCTCATAACTTTATGATTAATGATATTGTTTATATCTATATTACAGAGCCTTATGCTTATATTATGTTTAAGTGTGTAGTTATTTCTTTAGATGAAGACATTATGACGTTAAAACTATTAAAAAGATATAGTGATAATGAATTTTCTTTTGAAAGATTAAAAAGCTGTGGTGTTAAATCTGTAAGAAGTCCAAGAGGCATTACTAGTAAATTAAGTGAAGAGTTAAATAAGGGTTAGTATGATATAATAGTTATATAAATATGAGAGGTGTGTTATGAAGAAGAATTTATTAATTATTATATTTATTGTAATTGTTATTATATTATTAAGTATTTATATAACATTTAACTTTAATATTGCTAAAGAAAAAGAAAGATATAGTGAAATAAAAGATGCATTTGAAAACGCTGTAATATGGAATTTGGATGCTACTGGTAATAGTACAAAGCACTGCGAAGAGAATATTACTAAAGAAATGACTATAACTGCTAATCACTTAATTAATAATGGTTATTTAAAAAAAGAAGATATGTTAGATACTTCAGGAAAATCTTATTGTGATGGTTATGCTAAAACATTTGCAGCAGAAAATTGTGGTATAGACTATAAGATTTATATAAAATGTAATGATTATAAAACAGAAGGATATAAAGATTATAAGTGAAATGAATGTTAAAAGACGAATTTAATCGCCTTGAATAAAGACTTTTCTTCAATAATTTGATAAAATATAATTATAAATAATAAGTTTAGGAGGTTTATTTATGCAAGTAAGTGATGTAAAAAAAGCTTTAATAGGACAAAGAAAAATAAATTTGTCAGGTAATTTGTATCATAAAACACAAATTGATTTTGCATATAATACTAATCATATAGAAGGATCTACTATAACTCCTGATGAGACTGCTAGTATTTTTGAAAGTGGTACTATTTTAGCAAACAATGATAAAGTAATAGTTTTAAAAGATGCTACAGAAACTAAAAATCATTTTACATTATTTAAATATATGCTAGATACGTTAGATAATCCTCTTGATGAAGATATGATTAAAAAATATCATTTTATTTTAAAAGATGGAACTCTAACTGATAGTGAAAAAGAATGGTTTAATGTAGGTGAATATAAAAAGAAAAAGAATTTTGTTGGTAATATTACAACAAGTTTACCAAAAGATGTTAGTAAAGATATGAAAGATTTGTTAGATTGGTATAATAGTATAGATAATAAAAAACTAGAAGATATAATAGAATTTCATGTTAAGTTTGAGCATATTCATCCTTTTCAAGATGGCAATGGTAGAGTTGGCAGGATGATTATGTTTAGAGAATGTTTATATAATGATATAATGCCATTTTATATTGAAGATAGAAATAAAGATTTTTATATTAGGGGGATTAAAGAATATCAACTTCATAATGAAAAAGGCTATTTAATAGATACATGTCTAAATAGTCAAGATAATTATGAAAGAATGGCTAGATATTTTTTAGATGAGAGTTAATTTTTTATGGAGATTGCATATGGAAAAAATTATTAATATAGAAGTGTTAAAAAACAATATTGAAAAATTATCTAAAACTTTGCCTAGCCTAAATATTGATAGTATTTATATTGAACAAAATGAAGAAATTGAAAAAATTATATATAGAGATAATAAATTGCATGAGTTAAGGAGTTGCTCAAAATTACTAGTGTCAATGGCTATTGGAATTGCTATTGATAGAAAGATGAAAGTTAGTGGAAAAGCAATATCTTTGGATACAGAAATTTATCCTGTAATAGAAAAAATAGTAGATATTCGAAATGAAGATAATTTGTTAAAAATTAAAAAGTGGACAATAAGAACTTTATTAACTCATACAACAGGTTATGAATCTCAGATGATGTCTGAAAAATATATAGAGAATATTGATGAAAATAAATTGCTTGATTATGCTTTAAATTATGATATTCCTTATGAGCCTAATGAAAGATATGCTTATAACAACGTAGAACCGTTTGTATTTTCGGTATTTTTCAAGAAGCATTTAATATGAATTTAAAAGATTTTATAAATGAGAATATATTTAAAAAGTTGAATATTTTAGAATTTAAATGGGATAATTATGGAATTTATTGTCCAGGAGCGACAGGTTTATATTTAAAACATAGTGGTTTTCATAAGATAGGTAAATTATTATTAAATGATGGAATATTTAATGGAGTAGAGGTAATTCCTAAATGGTGGATGAATGAAGTAACTAAATTGCAATTAGAAACACCGAGTGCTTATAAAAAAGATAGATTGTTTCCTAAAATAGGAATAGAGTATTATGTTTTTATATCACGTGATGGTTTTATATTTAGAGATGGTGCGATTGGACAATACATAATAGTTAATAAAGATAAGGATATTTTAATAACAATAATGTCAACAGAAGAAAATATGAAAAATGTTACTGAAATATTTAGAAATATAATTTAATTATTGTATTAATAGTATATTAATTCAGAATTTATATATGATTTTATTAATTATTGCGATAGTTATGTTGAAAAACACTTGTGATATTGTAATTAGAAATAGTTAGTGTGGAAATGCTAACTGTTTTTCTTAATTAATTAAATTTATGATAAATATATTAAATAATATGCTAGAATATATATTAAGAAATTATTTGGGAGGTTTATTTTATATGAGAATTGTAAGAAGTAATAATTGGAATTGAGTTAATACAAGGGAAGAGCTATTAGAATTCTTAAAGGAATATAGGGGAATATTATCTAATCCTATGCAAGAGTATTTAAATTCTTTAATAGGATTAGAATTTTCTGTTATAAGAGATTATATTAAAGATGAAGATAGAGAGGTTTTAGCAGAATTAGAAGTATATAAGAAAGTAGCAATATATAATATCTATAATAGAGCTTTAAAACTATTTAAAATGAAAGATATACAACTTAGTATTTCTAGTAATGAAAATGGTTTTGAAAGTTTAGATGTTTCTACACCAATAAATGATAAAAATGTAAGATTATTTCATTTTAATTATAGTGAAAATCGAAGTTTTAATGATAAAATACCTGATGAATATAAAACGATGAGAATTGGAACTGTTAATTTATATCAAACATTAGAAAGTAAAGAATTAAGAGAAAAAGAATTAAATAGAGTAATGAACAAGTTAGAAATGTTATATGATGCACATAATCCTTATCCATCCCCTCGTAAGAAAATAGGTGGCCCATCTCAACAATGGAGTCGTGAACACTCACTTGAGATAGCTGAATATGAACGATTATTTACAGAATTAGATAGTAAAAAAGAATTGACGGATGAAGATAAAAGAAAAATTGAGATAACAAATGAAATATATAATTTACTATTAGAAGATTATGGGTTAACTAAAGAAAGTTTTGAAGAAGTAAGAAATAGACCTAAATTTGGATTCGAATCTTATAGTAATCTTCAAAAGACACTTGTTAAAAGACAACCTAATTTAACTATTACAACTGATATTAAATATATATAAATTTAAACTTATTAAGAAGGTGAGTCTATGAAAGGACAAAATATGTATCTAGCATTTGGTAGTGAAGTCATCTATGATGATGCTTCCTTTTTAATTGAAGATAATGATAAAGTAGGAGTTGTTGGTGTAAATGGTGCAGGTAAGACAACTCTATTTAAGATTATCTTGAAAGAAGAAACATTAGATTCTGGTAAAGTAACTGTTAATAATAAAAAAATAGGTTATCTTCCTCAAGAGATTAATTTTACTGATAAAGAGAAAAATGTCTTATATTACTTATATAGCGGACGACCTATTGAAGTGTTAGAACAAGAATTAAATGTAGTTTATGAAAAATTAAGTAGTGCAAGTGAGTTAGAACAAAATAAACTTTTAAGACAAGCAGAAAAGATTCAAAGTGAACTTGATAGTCTTAATCAATATACCGCAGAAGATGAATTATTATCATTGATTGAAAATATGCAAATAGATAGTGAACTCTTAGAAATGAAAGTAGGAGATTTATCAGGAGGACAAAAATCTAAAATCGCTTTTGCAAGACTTCTTTTTTCAAACTCTGATATTTTACTTTTAGATGAACCTACTAACCATTTAGATACTAAGACTAAAGACTTTGTAGTAGATTATCTAAAGAATTATAACGGTATGGTATTAGTAATCAGTCACGATATTGATTTCTTAAATGAGGTAGTAACAAAGACAATGTTTATTAATAAAGTTACTCATAAAATAAAAGTATATAAAGGTAATTATAAAGAATTTAAAAGACTTTATGCTGATGAAATGATGCAGAAAAAATTAAGGATAAAAGAACAAGAAAGAGAAATAAAGAAATTAGAAGAAGTTGTTAAAAGAGCAGAGTCTGCTTCTCGTACTAATCATAACTTAAAGAGATTAGGTGAATCAAGAAAGAAAATGTTAGAGAAAAAATTAGATGAGTTAGAGGTAAGAGAAGAAAAATATAAGACTGTTACTATGAAAGTAGAGCCTAAAGAGGTTAGCGGTAGAATACCTTTAGAAGTAAAACATTTAACCTTTCATTATCCTTCCAAGAGTGATTTATATCGTAATCTATCTTTTGAGATGGCAAGAGGAGAGAAGTTTTTAATAGTTGGAGAAAATGGAGTAGGGAAGTCAACTTTATTAAAGTTAATTATGAATAAATTAAAACCTATTAAAGGAGAAATAGTTTATGGTTATAAAGCATCTATCGCTTATTATGCTCAAGAGTTAGAAATATTAGATGAAGATAAGACTATCCTAGAAAATGTAGATAATCCTAATTATAGTGATAATGAGTTAAGAACTTTTTTAGGAAACTTTCTATTTTCTAATAATGATGTTTTTAAGAAAGTTAAAGTATTATCTCCTGGAGAGAAAGCAAGAGTAGCTTTGTGTAAAATACTTATTCAAAGAACTAATATTATTATATTAGATGAACCTACTAATCACTTTGATCCAGAAACGCAGAAAGTTATTGGTGAGAACTTTAAGAATTATACTGGTACTTTAATAATGGTAAGTCATAATCCTTCTTTTGTAGAACAGATTGGTGTTACTAGAATGTTAGTCTTACCAGAAGGTAAGATTGTAGAATATAAAAGAGAATTACTTCATTACTATTATTACTTAAATACAGAGTTAGTGTAATATTGAAATTAAAAATAGTTAGTTTTATAATAATATTAGGAGATGATAAAAATGGCTATAAAAGATTTAGGTGTAAAACTTATTTATTCCCTATGCCTGTTTTAATGATTGCAACATACTGTGAAGATGGTAGTGTTGATGTTATGAATATGGCTTGGGGAGGCATTTGTGGTAATAATAAAGTTGCTTTAAATATTACAGAGAGTCATAAGACTTCTAAAAATATTAAAGAAAGAGGAGCTTTTACTATTAGTGTTGCAGATATTCCTCATTTAGAAGAGTCAGACTACTTTGGTACTGCTAGTGCTAATAGAGTTAAAGATAAGTTTGAGAAAAGTGGTATGCATGCAGTTAAAAGTGAAAGAGTAGATGCTCCAATAATTGAAGAGTATCCAATTACCTTAGAATGTAAAGTATCTAAGATATATAATGATGATGAAGGATTTAGAGTAGTTGGTGAAATAGTTAATGTCTTAGCAGATGAAGAAGTACTTGATTCTAATGGTAAAGTTGATCCTACTAAGTTAAATGCTTTTGTCTTTGATCAATTCCAAAATGGATATTATGCAATTGGTGAAAAAGTAGGGGAAGCTTGGAAAAGTGGAAATAAATATATGAAATAGAATATTTAGTTAGTTTTGGCTACTTGAAAATAATTAATATTTATGATACTATGAATATGTAAAAGAAATTTACATATAATTAAAAAAGAGGAATACCTAGTTTTGCGTTCTGGGTGTTACCTCAAGAAAAAGCTTTAGAAGTAAACACCCTAATTACAAAGTTGTAATAGGGCGTTTTACTATCTATAAATAATTAAAAGAATTATAATAAGTAATAGTATTACTATTAAAGAATCTTTCTTACTCATAAACATTTCCCCTTTCTAACCCCCTGAAATCAAGAGATATAGAAAGAGGCAAACACCCATTACTAAGTATTCCTAACAGATATACTACCACATATGATATATATAATCAATCGAACAAGATACATTTTTTAATAGAAAATTTGTTTTATATGTTTTGATATAATTAGAAGAGTACAATATTTTTCTTTTTATATTGTCTAGGTATTTCTCCTATGCTATAATTTTGCTTGGAAGGTGATAGTATGCATTTTTATAGTTTGGATCATGAGGCTTCTTTTGAGGATTTAAAAAAATTTAATTATCCTAATCAAAAGATAGGTGTAATTGCCCATATCGAAAACAAAGATGGAGAAATTTTACTACAACAAAGAGGAGTAAAATCACGTGATGAAAATGGTCTTTATGAAGATATAGGTGGTAAAGTAGAATCAGGAGATGTGAACTTTTTATCAGCGATTAAGCGTGAAATTAAAGAAGAAGCAGGCGTTGAAATTAATTTAGTCTTTAGTGACTCTATAGGAATTTATCATTGCTATAAAAATAATATTAACTGGATTTTTGTAATCTATTTTGTTAAATATATTGATGGAAATTTTAAAATAATGGAACCTTTAAAATGTACTGATTATCGTTTCTTTGAATATGATGAGGCAATTAAATCAGAACTTGTTACTGAAAGTTGTAAATATTTAATAAAAAGTATAAAGAATGTTAGGAGATGAATTATGTTAGAAGTTAAAGACTTAAAGAAGAAGTTCGTTAAGTATAATGCTAAACGTAAAAAAGAAGAGTTTTATGCTGATAATGGTATTAGTTTTAAAGCGAAAGATGGAGAAATCATTGGAATATTAGGACCAAATGGTGCAGGAAAGACAACGTTACTTAGAATGATTGCAGGAATTCTTGAACCTACTAGTGGTACTATTTCTTTTGGAAAATTAGATTATCTTCATAATGAGATAGAAATTAAGAAAAATATTGCTTATCTATCAGGAAATACTAAACTATATAATACTTTATCACCATATGAGTTATTAAAAATGTGTGGAAATATTTATGGAGTAGAGGAAAGTAAATTAGAGGATAGAATAAAAGAAATATCTAAGAAGTTAAATATGGATAGTTTCCTATATAATAGAATTGAAAACTTATCAACAGGACAAACTCAAAGAGTTAATATTGCAAGATGTTTAGTTCATGATCCTAAATACTATATTTTAGATGAAGCGACTAGTGGTCTTGATATTATTTCTAGTCAAATTATTTTAGACTTCATTAAAGAAGAAAAGAAACGTGGGAAGATAATTTTATATTCTACTCATTATATGGAAGAAGCTGAAAATATTTGTGATAATGTTATTATGATTAATAAAGGAATTGTTATAAAAGAAGGTACTCCTAGTGAAATAAAAAAATCTACTAAAACGACTAATTTAAGAGATGCTTTCTTTACTTTAATAGGAGGTGTTTCTAATGAGTAATTTAGGTAATATTTTAAAGAAAGAATTAAGAGAGATGTTTCGTGATAAGAAATCTCTTATGATGATGTTAATTATTCCTATTTTAATACCTGC
>CASEDN010000147.1 GCA_949286645.1 uncultured bacterium | reverse complement strand
TTCTAGTCCAAGTGATGATGAAATAACTGAATTTATAGATAGTATTAGTTAAGTGGAGGATTTATGAAAAAAGGTGTAATTGCAGGGGCAATGTTAGTAAGTCCTGGTGGTGCTTTCCTATTTCGTTCGGAAATAACAGAAGGAAGTAATGTTGCAGAAGCTTTTGCAGAGCATGGTTATGTTTCCTTTGTTGTTCATTACCGGTTGTACCCTTATACTGAAGAAGAATCTGGTATTGATATTGCAAGAGCGATTAGATATGTAAGATATCACGCAGAAGACTATGGTATACCTCGTAATAATATAAATGTCGTAGGTTTTTCTGCTGGTGGTATTGCTAATGGACATGCTGTTTTAGAGTTTGGTGATAATATTAATGGAACTGTTTTAGATGATAGTTATACTCCTGATGAAATAGATAAAGTAAATGCTACTCCTAATGCTGTTATTATGGCTTATTCTTTCTATGGAAGACTTTCTGTTGCTGACCTTAATTCCTCTACTTTTGAAGATTTTGATTTACCTCCTACCTTTTATGTTTATGGAACCGAAGATCCTTTCTATAGTCAGTTTAATTCTCAAGTAGATTTGTTAGAAAGTCTTGATAAAAATATTGAATCGTTAGTTTTAGATAATTATCCTCACGGATTCGGTGCTAGTGGAGACTGGGTAGATGATGTTGATAGTTGGTTAATGAGTTTATAAGAATCTATTAGTAATAGGTTCTTTTTCTTTACTATTAAGATTTTATATATTTAGAATTAAATTACGATTGATATGAACCCTGTTTCTTGGACATAGAAACGAGGTTCATATCAAGCTCTTATAATTTTTTTGTTAATTGTTTTAGATTATTAATGACCATAGTAGGTTTATATTGTTCCGGTAATTCTTCATTATTGCGATTTAACCAACAAGAATCAATACCAGAATTCATTCCTCCTTGAACTTCTGATCTTAATGAATCTCCAATGATTAACATTTTATTATTATCATAGAAATTTAGGTATTCTTTTAATTCATCAAAATATTCTTTGCTAGGTTTAGTTACTGTCTGTCTTGTCATATCAGCTGAAAAAATTGATTCAACAAAATCTAAACAACCAATTTTTCCTAATTTTGATTCTACTGCTACAGTTGGTCCATTTGTTGCTATTACTAATTTATATTTTTCATGTAAATATTTTAATATTTCATAAGCACCATCTATTGGAACAACTATTTCATTTAGACTAGCCAAAAACAGTTCGTTTATTTCAAAAGCCTTTTCTAATGATATTCTTCCTTCAAAATACATTTGGTATCTTAAACTTCTAACATATTGAACAAAAAGTTCTTGTGGATTTTGATATTCTTTTGGAACAATTATCTTTTTTTCATGAAAATCAATCCAAAATTTTTTGTCTAAATCGTACCATTTTTTAAATCCTTCTTCTGTGTAATGTTCCCCAACGGATTCAACCATTTTTGTATATGCATGACGAACATTTTCTAAATTATCTATTAAAGTATCATCCAAATCAAATAAAATTACTTCATATTTACTCATAAGTTCACCTCAATTGCTAGCTATTATATCATAACTTTGCCAGTTTTAATATATCTATTTGTAATGAAGTATATTTATCATTATTTAAGTAGTTTTCTAGTTCTGATATTTTAATTTTATTAGTTAAGTTATTTATGCAAATATCAGGAGAGTAATTCAAAGCAAGAATTGATAATAATTCTATGAGGTTTAATATAATATAGATTGCTTTTATCAATCTTTTATAATATTACTATTAATAAATATTGGTTTTGTTTTGCAGAATTTACAGATAAAATCTAGTCTTTGTTTTAATGACTTTTCAAATGGTAATTCTTGCTTAATAAACTTAATCATAAACACCATCCTTTCTTTAGGATGATTTCTTTGTACTTCCAAGCTCTGCGGGAGTTCGAGACACAAAAAAATCAATCTTGCGATTGATTTTTCTATATATCAAAGTTCGAAAAGTTCGAACAGATTCGTTAATGGAGCGGATGAGGAGAATCGAACTCCCGTAGTCAGCTTGGAAGGCTGAGGTTCTACCATTAAACTACATCCGCATAAGTAAACATCAATTTGTATTGACATTTACAATTATATGAAAAGAAAAGGCTATTGTCAACACTTTTTTATAAATTTTATAGTGTTACACTAATATTTTCTTTTCTTTTGCCGCCACAAATATAATTTATAGGAATGTGATATGTCATCGCTAGTGTAACTAGTTTATTAGTTGGAATCCTAGTTTTACCATCTTCATAATAAGAATAACTCGATTGTCTTATGTTTAAAACTTTTGCAAATTCTCTTTGTGTTTTCTTTAATCTTAGGCGATATCTTTTTAACTGATTTCCAATAAATTCTACACTTATATCTTTTTCATATATAATTTCACGTTTATCTGATGTTAAATTAAGCATGTATTCAACATTCGTATGGAAATATTTAGCAAGTTCAACTAATTTTTCTATTGGAAAATTAACATCACCTAATTCCCACATAGCGTAGGTAGTTCTTTTAACGCCAAGAATTTTAGCAACGTCTATTTGTTTTAAATCATGATCTTCTCTTAAATCTCTAATTTTCCCAAACTGCATCTTTACCACCTTAACCATATTTTATTACAGTCATTTGAATATTAAGAGATTTGTCAAAATAACTGATAAACAAAAATTTTTGGAGCAAAAAAATAGATATGGTTAATTATTATAATAGGAGGTGGTAATAATAAAAAGATTAAAATTAGTTTCGCAGGAATCAAGTTACGACTGTGGCCTTTCCTGTCTGCTCATGATAGCTAAATATTATAATTGTAATGTTTCAAAGGACTACTTAGAGAGAGTTAGTAATACTTTTTCTGATGGCACAACGATGTATGGTTTGTTGGAGGCAGCTTTGTCTTTGGGTTTTGGTGCTTATGGAAAGAAAGGTGATGTCAGTGATATACCTAAAATATCACTTCCTGTAATTGCCCATATTAAAATTGATGAAAAGAAGAATTTATATCATTATGTAGTAATTACTAATATCACTGATAAGAAAGTTATTATTAAAGATCCTAGTAAACTTATTAAGACTCTATCAATAGAAGAGTTTAGTAAGATATCGACAGGTAATTATCTTTTTATTAAGAAAACTGCTAGTATTAAGAGATTTGTAAAGGTAAAAATTATTAGAAATGAGATTATAAAATTAATTGCTAATAACAAAAATACTCTTACTTTTATGTTAATTTCAATAATACTTAGTATTAGTCTTGAACTTTTGAATTTGTTTTCTTTAAAGATAATTTTAAATAATGCTTTAACAGTTAAATCTACTTATAATTTGGTAGTTTTGTTACTTATCTTTCTTTATCTTTTAGTATTAAAGACTTTTTATTCATACTTTATACAACTTACTGCTTTGAAACTTACAAAGAAACTTAGTTATCAGTTAAAACTTAATTTAATGAAACAGTTATTATCACTTCCTAATTTATATTATCAAACTAAGGAAAGGGGGATTATTATATCATTATTTAACGATATAGATACTTTTGCAGATTCATTATTATCTTCAGTATTAACATTTATTAATAGTACTTTTATATTAATATTTATCTACATATTCTTTATGAGTTTATCAAACCTATTAGCTCTTATCCTTATAATTAGTAGTATTATCTTATTTCTTTTTATCTATTATCAGAAGAGTTTAAGTACTAATCTAATTAGTAAATATTATCAAGTTAGAGATAATTATAATAGTAAGTTACAACAAGTAATTATTAATAATGATAAGATTAAGGGTCTACATTTAGAAGAAGTAATGTTTAAGAAAATTAGAAAAGTTACTGATAATGTAGAAGAAGAGAATTATAGAGTTAGTAGGTATAGTGAAGTTATAAGAAATATCTTAAGCTTATTAGAAGGTATTATTTACTTACTAGTTTTAGGTGTAGGGGGCTTTATCTTAATAACTACAACTGATATTAGTTTAGCGACATTCTTACTACTAGAAGGGTTTATCTTTATGGGGTTAAGAAATGTAGAGAACTTAGTATTAATTATCTTAAAATATCAAAATGCTAAAAAAATAAAGGAAAGATTAGATGATATCTTTAATTATGAGAAGGAACTGTTATTACCTTTTCCTAATTATAATTACAATACTAAAAATATGGGGATAACTATATCTAATTTATACTTTAAATATAAAGATAATCTTGTTTTAAATAATATTAATATGAAGATTAAGCCAAGAGATAAGATATTTATTTATGGAGATTCTGGTAGTGGTAAAAGTACTCTTGTTAAGTTGTTAGGAAGATTCTTACCACTTGATTTTGGACATATTAAGCTTGGTAATATTGACTTAACTCATTATAATCTTTATGATCTTAGAAATATTATTACTTATGTTTCTAATAAAGAGATGATTAGTAATACTAATATTAAAGAGAATATCTATTTATCTAGAAAGCCTAATATTAATCAAAATACACTTTTATCTATTACAGGAGTAAAGAAATTATTTAAAGATAAAAAATATAATCTTGATACCGTTCTTTTAGAAGATGGGGAAAATATTAGTATGGGAGAAAGGTCTAGAATTAATCTTGCTCAAGCTTTCTTTAAACCTAGTTATATTTATATACTTGATGAATGTCTTAGTAATGTAGATATAGAGTTAGAAAGAGAGATACTTAAAAACATCCTAAATTACTATCAAGATAAGATAATTATTTATATTTCTCATCGTCTTACTAATAAAGATTTGTTTAATAGAGTATTTTACTTAGAGAAAGGGAAATGTCATGAAGAGTTATAAGAAGAAGAGATTACTTTTATTTTCTCTTGTCATTACCTTTATTTTAACTATCGTACTCTTTTATCTATTAGTCTCTATTAAATTATGGACTTATAATACCGTTAGTATCTTAAATATAGATGATAATGTTATTACAGTTTTTACTACATTAGATTTAGACTTATTTGAAGATAATAATTTCTTCTACTATGATACCTTAAAATATACCTATAAAATAAATAATAAAGAAGATTCTGAAGATGGGGTTATCTTGATGTTAGAGTTAGAGAAATCTTTTAAAGTAGTTAATGATGATATGGTAATACTTTTACCTAATAAACGGGAAACAATACTTAGTTTGATAATAGATAGTTGGAGGGTAAAATGAAAGAATTAACAAAAAATGAAATGAAGAATATTAAAGGGGGAGCAGGTTTATCTGCTGCTGTTATAGGAATTGGTGTATCTATAATTATTTCTTTTGTAGTAGGAGTAATTAGTGGTTTTACTAATCCTGAACCATGTGGAGGTGGTGATTAGAATGAAAGATTTATCAGTTAAAGAGTTAAAAAATATTAAAGGAGGATTTTCCTTAACATCAACTGCTATTAAATATGTAGGTGATTTAATCGAAATATTAATATTAGCAGGAAGAAAGTTAGGAAGTTCTCTTAGAAGAATAGGGAGTGGTGATATATGTCCCTTAGAGTAAAGAGATATGTTAAGTTAATAAGTTTTAGTTTACTTAATGTCATAATGGTACTTACTTTTTATAATTTTGGCATATTTTTAGGTGAAATATTACAAAATGTGTAAAAAATGTCAAAAAAATGTTGTACTTTAAATGTTCTTAGTGTTATAATCAGTTGTAGAAAAAAGCGAAGGGAGGGATAATAGTAATGGCACAGGTAACTGTAAAAAACGGTAATCTTGATGGAGCGATAAAAAGATATAAACAAAAGCTTGCACGTAGTGGTGTCCCTTCTGAAGCTAAGAAGCACGATGCTTATGATAAACCAGGAGTAAGAAGAAGAAAGGCTAAGAAAGAAGCTATTAAGAATGCTCGTAAGAATGAACGTAAGAGAAGAAGAGAAAGAGATTAATCTTTCTTTTCTTTTTTTCTTTTTAATAACATAAAATTTTATAGGTGAAGTTTTATGTCTTATAATTATTTAAGAAATTTTTTGGATCCAATAGATTTTCATATTGATATTTATAGTAAGATGATACATATTACTAATTATGAGAAAATATTAACACTTGGTAGTAATAAAATAATTATAAAAGCTAAGTCTCGCAAAATAACATTAGAAGGAAGAGATTTTTCTTTAAAGAAGTTAGCAGATAGGGAGTTATTAATATTAGGTAGTTTAAATAATTTGGAGATTAAATATGAGTAGTTATATATTAAGAGTAACTGGTAAGAGAATAGATACCTTTTTAATGTTATTAGTTAGATTTAATGTTAATTTTAAGATGATTAAAAGAAGTAGGGACTCTATTATGATAGAAGTATTAGAAGAAGATTATGAAAAGCTTTTAAAGATTAATACTACTTATAAAATAGAGATTGTTAAAAGAAAAGGGCTTCTTAATATTATTCATTTTATTAAAACAAGAAAACTTTTTGTAATTATTGTTTTACTTGGCTTTGCTTTCTTTAATCTTCTTACTAATTTAGTGTTTTCTATTAAAGTAATTGATACTGATAGTGAGTTAAGAGAGATAATACTTACGGATTTAGAAGAGTTGGGACTTAAAAAATATAGTTTTAAGATAAGTTATAAGGAAAAAGAAAAGATTGAAGAGAAGATTATTGCTAAAGAAAAAGATATATTAGAGTGGATAGAGATAGAAGAGAAAGGGGTTAGTTATGAAGTTAAACTTATTAGAAGAGTAAAAGATGATATAAAAAAGGAAACTGAACCTCGTGATATCGTGGCTAAGAAAACAGGACTTGTTACGAGGATAGAAGCAGAGAGTGGGGAAGTTGTTACTAAGAAAAATGCTTATGTTAAAGAAGGAGATACTTTAATTAGTGGACTTATTAAAAATAATGGTAATATTGTTAGTAAAACGAGAGCGATAGGTCATGTATATGCAGAGATTTGGTATAAAGTATCACTATCTTTACCTCGTAATTATCATGAAGAGAT
>CASEDN010000146.1 GCA_949286645.1 uncultured bacterium | reverse complement strand
TAAAGAAGGAGATACTTTAATTAGTGGACTTATTAAAAATAATGGTAATATTGTTAGTAAAACGAGAGCGATAGGTCATGTATATGCAGAGATTTGGTATAAAGTATCACTATCTTTACCTCGTAATTATCATGAAGAGATAAAAACTGGTAATAATAAAACTGTACTTTCTATTAGTTTTTTAAGTGATGATATTTCACTTACAGACTTCGATAAATATAAACATTCAAAAGATACTAAAACTGTGCTTTATAAACATCCCTTGTTACCTATTAGTATTAATTTAACAAAGAAAGAAGAGGTTAAGACTACTGATATAGACTTTAGTGAAAATTATGAAAAGAATATAAAACCGTTAGCGATAGAGAAATTAAAAAATAAATTAGGTAGTGATATTAAGATACTTTCTGAAAAGACTTTGAAAAAAGAGGAGAATACTGATAGAATAGATATAGAAATCTTTTTTAAAGTTGAAGAAGATATTACTAGTTATAAATCTTTAAAAGACTTTAATATAGAAGAAGAGAATAAAAAATTAGAAGAAGAAAGTAGGTAATAGTAATATGTTTACAAGTTTAAGTCGTACTATTGGTAATGTTTTTGAATTTAGTTTACCTATGATAATAATATCTGTTGTAGTTGCTATTACTTTGAGAGCTGCTGATATTGTTAAAAATAAAAAAGAGTTTTGTTTTTATAAAGAATTAATCGCTTTATCTTTTGTTATTTATATATTATGTTTATTCCAAGTAGTTACTTTTCAAGATAATAATAATATTTCTAGTAATAATTTAATACCTTTTAGAGAAATGTTTAGATATGATTTAGGTAGTAGACTATTTTTAAAGAATGTTTTAGGTAATATAATTATGTTTTTACCTTATGGATTTTTTACTAGTTACTTTTTAAAAGAAAAGAAGTTACTTCCAATTTTTATATTAACTGTAGTTACATCACTGACTATTGAATCTACACAGTTAATGATAGGTAGAGTTTTTGATATTGATGATATTTTATTGAATATAATAGGAGGCGTTTTAGGACATTACTTATATATTATTATTTTAAAAATAGGTGCAATGTGTCCTAAAATATTACAAAGAGAGTGGTTTTTAAATTTGGTGTCTATTATTCTTTTAGTGGGATTAATAACATTACTTTAAAAGCTTCTTTTTTTATGATATAATCTAAGCATTAGAAAGGGATGTGATTTATACTGTGAACGAGGTTGCTATCTATAATAAGACAAATGAAGAGTTTACTTATGGGGATATAATAGAAAAGGTAGTTAATAAGGCTTTTGAGCTTGAATGTGTAAAAAAAGCAAGTTGTAGTATAATAATTGTAGATAATTCTTTTATTCATAAATTGAATAAGGAATATCGAGGCATTGATAGAGAAACTGATGTTATTAGTTTTGCTTTAGAAGATGATAAAAGTATGATTATTCCTAATGAAATTAGATTATTAGGAGATATTTACATCAGTTTAGATAAGGCAAAGGAACAAGCGGAAGCTTATGGTCATTCTTTGGAAAGAGAATTATGTTTTCTAGCAGTGCATGGTATTTATCATTTACTAGGTTATGATCATGAGAGTGAAGAAGAGGCAAAAATTATGTTTAAGAAACAAGAGGAGGTTTTGATGGAATATGGCATCACTAGATAGAAAGAAAAAACAGTTTGGATTTAAGAGAATACTTTCAAGTATCAAGAATTCTTGGAATGGGTTAAAGTCAGCATATAAAAATGAACAGAGTGTCTATATACATTTGGTGTGTACTATTATTTTATTGCTACTTAGTTTTTTACTTGAGATATCTTTAACACAGTGGTTGATTATAATTGCAATTATAGGATTAACTTTGGTAGTTGAACTTCTTAATACAGCGATAGAAAGTACAGTTGATCTTGTTACTGAAGAGTTTCATCCTCTTGCTAAAGTTGCTAAAGATACGGCAAGTGCGGCAGCGTTTGTATTGACTTTGGCTAGTGCTCTTATTGCTTTAATGATTTTTATACCTAAGATTATGGAGTTATTTTAGTGAGTAATTTATTAAATATTATTAATGAAATACAATATGGGTATCTTGATAAAGATAATATTATACATAAAGGTAATGATAATGAATGGTTTTCTAAATATAAGTTACAGTCTAAAGAAGAAATATTAACTAATATGGTTGGTAATTGTTATGATGTTACAGAATTGTTAAGGAATTGTTTAGAAAATACTTATAAAGTAGAGACATTTTTTATGATGATTGCTATACCTTATAAAAATAATTATCCTACCCATTCTTATTTAGTATATATAGATAATAATGGTTATAATTTAATAGAAAATAAATTTGGTCTTAATGAAGGTATACATATGTTTAAAACGAGGGAAGAGGTAATTAAGTACCAGGCTTCTAGTTATTTAAAACTCTTAAGAAATATTTATAATCTAAAAGAGGATGATGAAAAACATTTTGTGATAACTTCTTTTGATAAACCTAAAAGTGGAATTAGTGCTTCTAGTTATATTGATAATGCATTATCTAGTCCTAGTGTATTAACTTTAATAGATGGAAAACTAAATTTTGAAAGTTATGAAGAAAAAAATTAGAAATTGTATATCATAATAATGAAGAGTGAAAATCAATAAGAAGTTAGGAGGAGATACTCTTGAGAGAAAATTTAGTTGTAAGAAGCAGCAGTGCTGAGTTCTTGATTTTTGAAAGACAAAATCATAGTGAAGGTATTCAAGTTAGATTCGAGGAAGGAGATTTGTGGTTAACACAGAAGGCAATGGCTGAACTTTATAATTGTTCTTCTGATAATATTGGGTTGCATTTAAAAAATATTTATAATGATATGGAGCTTGATAAAGACTCAACTACCGAGGATTTCTCGGTAGTTCGAAAAGAAGGCAATAGAGAAGTTAACAGAAAATTAAAATATTATAATTTAGATGCTGTTATTTCAGTTGGTTATAGAGTTAATTCTGATAGGGCAATTCAGTTTAGAAGGTGGGCT
>CASEDN010000145.1 GCA_949286645.1 uncultured bacterium | reverse complement strand
TGAGGTAGAGGCTTTTACAGAAACTAAAGAAAAAGAAGAAATAGAACAGGATGCCTGCTTAAATCAAAATGGTATTGAAAACGATGCTTGCATTAAAGATAGTACTAGTGATATTGGTTCTAGTAGTGTAGTTATTAGTGGTAAAGTATCGCTTAACACTGCTACCCTTGATGAGTTAATGACGCTCCCTGGTATTGGAGAATCGAAGGCACAAGCTATACTAAAGTATCGGGAAGAAGTAGGAGCATTTCAAAATATTGAAGAGTTAAAAGAAGTTAGTGGTATAGGAGATGCTATCTTTGATCAAATTAAGGAAAATATTACTATCTAAATCTATTTATATTACGTTATTTATTATTAGTTTAATTTATCTTGTTATTTATATAAATATAGATTTTACTTCAAAGTTTGAAGGGAGTGAAACAAAAGTAGATGGAGAAGTTTTATCTATAAAATATCAAGGTAATAAAATGACACTGACACTCAAAGCCAAAGAAAAATTTATCGCCACTTATTACTTCGATACCGAAGAAGAATTAAATAAAACGAAAAAAGAACTTTCATTAGGTGATACTCTTACTTTAGAAGGAGAGTTAAAAAGTCCCATTTCTAGTCAGAATTTTTATGGTTTTTCCTATCCTACCTACCTAAAATACCAAAAGATTTTTTATATAATGAAAGTATCTAATTTTTCTATTAAGACAAAAAATAGTAATATTTTAAATAGCATTAGAAATACTGTTAGGAGTAGTATTAATACTGATAAAGTAGGAAGTTATATAAGAGTATTCTTTTTAGGGGATGATACTTCCTTCGATACTACTTTAGAAGAAGACTTTAGAGATCTTGGTATATCACACCTCTTCGCTCTATCAGGTACACAAATAAGTTTTTTAATTTCAATTATTACTCTGCGTAGAAAGTCGTTTAATATTAAAAATCTTCTTTTTGTTATTTGTGTTCTTGTAAGTTATTATTCAATAATAGAAAACTGTGCAGCGATTGATAGAGCATTAATTTTTAGTTTAGTATTTTCTATTAATAAAACTTTTGACTTTAATATTTTACCTCTTTTCTTAATTCTATTATCCTTAAGTATATTGTTCTTTATAAATCCTTGTTACATATATGATATTGGATTTCAGTACTCAACAGTTATTAGTTGTACTTTAATACTATACATGAATAATAAGAAAAGTAAAGAAAAGATAATAGATTTATTAGAAGTTTCATGGGTAAGCTTTTTAGTTAGTTTACCCATTTCTTTATATCATTTTTCTTATATTAATCCTCTTAGTATTATTTATAATCTTTTCTATGTTCCTTTTATTAATGTTATTATATTTCCTTTATCAATTGTATGCTTCTTTATTCCACATTTATCTTTTATCTTAGAGTTTTTTATAAATATCTTTGAAGAAAGTGTATTATTTTTATCTCGCATTAATATAGGTTATATAACTCTAGCAAGGTTCAATTTAGTTTATTATTTATTATACTTTGTACTTATATTTAGTTATTTATTCTTAAAGCTAAAAAAGAAATTATTTTTATTCTTA
>CASEDN010000144.1 GCA_949286645.1 uncultured bacterium | reverse complement strand
AGTATTACCCTTACATATATCCTGTTCTAGTCTTTTAGAACCGCTTTAAAAAGCTTTGAAAGAGGATAGTTTAATTCAATAAACTAGATAATACTCGCTAAATAAAAAAAATTATGATAATATTTGTTAAAATACGAAAATTATGTTGTAGTATAATGAAACTCATTACTAGAATGTACGATATTTCGCACTCAGCATTCCCCGTAGGACTTTACTCATTAGACAGATGAGTCAACTGTTCTTCATTTATTCATTTCTACTATGATAAAATCTGAAATACATGTAGTTATTGTCATACTAGACAGTGTAGATTCAACACGTTGATGCTACACGCACCTTGCCGTACTCTATATCGCGATTAGATGCAATATAAAGAGTCTATCATCAGGACACGATAATCCCTACAGACATATAAGCTTACGACATATAACATATATGAAGGTTTTTCCTTGTTGAGGAAATTACTAAAGCTCTAAAAATTCAGAGTCGTGTAATTCTTCCCACGCCTACTCTGCACAAACTCACTTCCTGCATTGCAATAAATCCAGGGTTACTATGTAGTATATGGTATTTCCAACCATTCAACAGCGATTTCCTAATGAGAGAAACCATAATTGCCGTCTCAGCGATCACTTAACATATTATGTTGCGCATAATACTTTAGGCGTTTCTTATGTAGCATACTCTATAATAGCGGGGTGGCTTATATGTTTGTGAACATACTACCATTGAACTTCCCAATTGTTTCTAAATTGTTAAACAATAAATTTACACTCACCTTATTTGTTATAGCTGTTCGTTTCAGCGTAGGTATACTGAGCAAATCGTCTTACATTCCGCACTTCTTCAGATCAGGTTGCGATACTCAGGCACAATGTGTCTACCTCTTTAAACCAACTACTTTTACTATACACTGGAATGTGTATGCAATTATAGTCCGAGTCTTAGTTATGGATACTTTGCTTACCTTGACTGAGTTTTAAAGAGGTCTCAGTTCCTCTTTTTTGTGTTTCCAACTTGTATACTTATACTAATCATATACTCATCTCATATAGACTTATCGCGGTCTTCATGCGCTAGTTAGTTTATAATCTGGTGCAAAGCACGCTAGATTTTATAGTAACATAACTAACAAGTTACTCTATTATATAATAAACTTCATTTCATTATGCTTCATAACTGAAACACTGTATTAGTTGCAAATACAATTGAAATATATTACAAGCTGTAAGACACCTAATTTACTTCACAGTTGCTAACTCTAACGTTCACAACATTAGGTATGGGCTCTACTCCCAATCCAGTTAATCTGTCATAAAGCTTATAAATAACATAAGATCTTTATGGATCATAGCTACTCAGCCATGTCTTGTCTCAATTTCTGCTAATTATTATATAATAAATTTCTCCTTCATATTACTCTATTTAAGCGTTTGTCCTCCAATTAACAAACTCCCATTCCCAGTTGAATCATACACTTATCTACAATATAAGCTTTTAAATAAAGTAAGAACACTAAGATAGTATTTCTTTAGCTTAACGGATTGGTTACCGTTCAAACAAGGACGCTTTGGACACGCCCTAAGATGCTAGTCGATCTAAAATAAAAAATAACATATACTGGCCTGGAAACGGCACGTGTTTGCATCCTCTTTTGATTTTGCCAGTGATACGACTTAACGGATGCATAAAGAGGTTGAACGATACCCCTTCGTGTTGTTTGTCTATACTCTCTGCTCAGGTATAGTACGCGTCTTTGATTCTTTTATTGTATCTCCAAACGGTTCTCATACATATAAAGTCATGGGTTACACACGCTCTCCCATTTTCTTACTATCTTTTCAGCTATATGGTAACTTTATAGCATAGTAAGTTACCATGATATATTTATAGACATTAGTGGCAGCTAATTCTATAACATTTCATCATCCTGTGTTACCTTACGTTACACGGCTTAGTTAGGCTCAAGCAACGAAATATCAGTTTATAGCTTTTATATACCGCTTTACTGATTCTAGTCGCGGTCTACGTTTATCTTCGGTAGAGTAAGAGGTGCAGCGTGCTTTAAAAGCCTATGACTATTAATAAAGTCAGGCTCATAGACGATTTCTCTTACTTTTTTCTCTATGTACACAGGTACTTCTTTAATTTCTCTTTGTACATTTACAGTAGTATTATTAGTATTACCACTAACAGATACTTTATCGTCTTGCAAGTTAATATCAATAATTTTAGGTAATGACATTTCTGTCTTAGGTACGTCTACCCACCTAATCATAGTAATAGGACTTGCATTCAGATTTTGACTATCGTTATTAACATAACCGATAGCTCCACCTACAGCTATTACAAAAAGAATAGCTAATGTTTTACTTAACTTCCACATTGATTATGCAATTGCTGTTGAATATGCGCTTTTATCGACATATTTAGATAAGCGCATAATTGGTTTAACATATAATTTAACAATGTTACTAGCAACGTCTTTCAACATGCTATCAGATATGGTTCCTTGAGACCCATATGCAATAGTTAAACCTTTACGAACAGATTCAGTGTTTACTGCAACACTACCAGTTCCATCTAGATATTTAACTACTACTTGTTCTTTGTTACTTACGATGCCATTGATAACATCTTCGGTTCTTCCTGCCATGATTTCTCTAGATATTAATGCAATACTGTTGTCAATATTACATTTTTGTCCTGTTTTTTCAACATAGTCTTTACAAGAGATTTCTTCTTTATAAGATAAGCAGACTTGCGCAATTTCTGCTATTTCTTCTTCAGAGAATGTAGGAAGCCATTGATGTAATACTGCATGAGCACCAAGGATAGAATGATCGTGACTTAATCTACCTTTAACCATACTGGTTAAACCATTGATTAAGGTAGTTTTAAGATCTTTTTGCAAAATGTTAGCAAAAATTACAGATTTCTTTTCTCGATCTGTAAATCCATATGCCTTTCTTGCCCATTCGATTACAGATGTCACATTGTTTCCAACTCCCTTTCCAATGCTAGAGCAGATAACTCGAAGAACTTTCTGCTTTTCTGCTTCAGGCATTGTAATTACTGGATCGGGTATCTTAGCCACCTCCCTTTTCTCTTTTAAGTCTTTCTTTACTTGTTCTTTCACAGTATTTGGAATTGATTCAGGAAAGTTAATAACAAGCTGATTAGGATCAGATGTTGGTAAACTCTTTAAACCAATACCGAACATAGAACGAGCTAGTTGTTCAATTTGAGTAAATTGCTCTTTGTTTACTTTCACTCCAAGCTGTTGAAGATCACTTTCAAGCTGAGCATTATAGAACATAAGTTCTACCGTTGCCATAGCATCGAATTGTCTCTTCATTGCTTTACCTAATTCTGGAGTAGTTGCTGGATTAGTAACATACTCTCCATGAATCATCTTCATCAAATCAACAGCATGATTATGATCTAGACGATCACCATTTGCAAGCTTGTTCAAGCCTGCAGAAATGCTGGGTACTGGAGTTTCATCTTCCTTTTTTACAGGCTCTTCAGGAGTCTTTACTGGTTCCTGTACTTGAGGAGGATATTCTCCTTCTTTCTTTGCTGCTTCTACTACTTCTGCTTCAATAGTTTCTACTTTTTCTTTTTCGTTTTTTGTAACTGTTGTTGTTTTAGTTGCAAGAGTCTTCTTAGGCTCTTTAGTTT
>CASEDN010000143.1 GCA_949286645.1 uncultured bacterium | reverse complement strand
GCTGGTGTATGTTCAAGAGTTTGAACAAGATTTGGTTTAATGGCATCTTTCATCACTAATGTAACAGCCCCAGCACAACCTAAATCACGCACAGTTACAGGCTTTTTGTCATATGTATAAGCGACTAACATATCATTTATTTTTTCCTTAAAATCATCTAAAGAAGTAGCTAAACATAAAATAGCCATAACTTCACTAGCTACTGTTATGTCAAAATGATCTTCTCTAGGAACACCATTACTTTGACCACCTAAACCAATAACAATATTTCTAAGTGCTCTATCATTCATATCTAAAACTCTATGAATTAAAACTCTAGTTGGGTCAATATTTAATTTATTACCTTGATAGATATGATTATCAATGATTGCACAAATTAAATTATTAGCTGTCGTAATAGCATGTAAGTCTCCTGTAAAATGTAAATTAATATCTTCCATTGGAATTACTTGAGCATAACCGCCACCACAAGCTCCACCTTTAACGCCAAATACCGGACCTAAACTTGGTTCTCTTAAACAAACACAAGTTTTCTTTCCTAAGGCATTTAAAGCATCAGCTAAACCGATAGTAGTCGTTGACTTTCCTTCTCCTGCTGGAGTAGGTGATATAGCAGTAACTAAAACTAATTTAGCCGTATTAGGTTTATTTAATAATGATAAATCTAATTTAGCTTTATCGTTGCCATAACAAGTAAGTAAGTCTTCTGCTATACCTAATTTATCTGCTACCTCTTTAATATTTAGTGCTTTTACACTTTGAGCAATTTCTAAATCTGTCATATAGGCCTCCTTAACTCATAAACATAAATATTCTATCATAAATTTTAATGTATTTAAAGTTGTAACAACAAACATTAGTGATTACGCATACACTTTTTACTATATTAAGTGGTTTTGAACCTTTTTACCCATCAAAATCACTTTTTTATTTACTTTTGTATTATATATGTGTATAATACAAGCATGAAAATAGATAAGTTACCAGATTTTGCTAAAAAATTTAAAACTAAGGGCTTTGATGTTAGAAAAAAGGATAATCAATATTACCTTTATAAAATTACTTCTAAACGTGTTCCTGATAAAAAAAATCCTATTTTAATATCAGAATACATTGGTAAAATTGATGAAAAGGAAGGGTTAATTAAAAAAGAGAGATCCCTTAATTCAAATGATATAATCACTTATGTTGAATACGGGTTATCTCACTATATTTATAAAGAGTATAAAAGAATATTGACACGTTCCTTATATAACATTAAAGGCGAATTTGCTAATAACACAGTTACACTTGGTATTGTTAAATATCTTTATAATTCTATTAATGAAGTGACTCTTAAATCTTCTTATATTTCTTATTTTAACTGGTCTGAATTATTAGCTTTTTATAATAATCCAAGTGTTCAAAAAAGAGTAGGTAATCTTGCTAATAAGATTGATAAAGAACTCAAAATTAAATTTGAAAGTTTCTATGACGAAGTAATTATAGGCTTAAAGAATATGATTGCTGTTATTGGTGATAATGCTAATAAAATATATGATACTTTACCTATCAATATTAAAAATATCTTTGAGAAATGTGGTGTTACCTTTGAATAATAATATAACTTCTATTTCTAATATTAGTGATAGTATTAAATTTTTACTAGATGAATCTTCAATTGATTTTTTTGCTTTAAAAAGTAACTTTGATATGCTTATTCATATCTTAGGGGAAATAGAAGATCCGAGAAAATCAAACCTAAATACCTATAAATTAGAAAACATATTAGCGATATCTCTAATATTAATAATGGAAGGTAATTTTAGGTCTTTTAACTATGCCGCTGCTTATATTAAAATTAACCAAGAAAGATTTATTAAATTAGGCTTAGTAGAGCCAAATGTAACCCCTTCTCATGATACTCTTAGAAGAGTTTTTATGTTATTGGATCCTCAACAATTGAAGGAAGTTATCATAAATAAACTAGATGCTTTTTTAAAGCGTATTTTAGAATTAAATAAATCTGATAAAGAAATAGAATTATACTCAATCGATGGTAAAGAATTTAGAGGCAGTGGTAGATCTAATAACACTAAAAATCCTAAAAGTAATTTCAATCTTTTCAATGTGTTTAATGTTTCTAAAGACCTTTGTCTATCTTCTAATCCCCTAACTAATAAAGAAAGTGAGATATTAGAAGCCCAAAGAACTTTAGCTAAATTTAATTTAAAGAATAAAGTTATTACTGGTGATGCATTACACTGTCAAAAAGAAACTTGTAGAATTATTACTGAGAGAAAAGGTAAATATTTATTCACTGTTAAAGATAATCAAAGTGGTCTATTAGCCGAAATAAAAGCTAAGCTTGATAAAGACTCTAAGAAAGTTAATGAAATCAAATATAATGATTGTACATATCGTATTTTATTGTTAACTAAGGCTTATGCTGGTTATGAATTTAGTGAACAAAAAGCTTATGTTTATATGTTATCTAATAAAAGAAAAAATCAAACTGTAAATAAACAAATAGAGCGCTATTTTATCACATCATTAAAAGAGCCAGAGTTAATAACTAGAGTTGTTGATAGTCGCTGGAAAATAGAGAATGATTTACATAAAACTAAGGATATGATGTTTCAAGAAGATGAATATACTTTTACTGATTCTAATGCTGTAAAAGTTATGGCAGTTTTAAATAATATTGCTTATTCTTTCTTTAGAATTGCCTCAAACTTTTTAAACGATTATTCTATGTTAGAATGTAGAATAGCTTATAATTCTAATCCTATAGAAATAATATCTAGAATAGTGCCATTATTAGATTCTAAAAATTTTAAACAACTTCTAAAAGATAATTTAAAGGGTAAAAAATCACAATGACTGTCAGTGGTTTTTTAGCATTTAGTAAAAATCTAACATCATTTTAAAAATCATATAAAACTATTAAACCGCGTTATGTTTGCTGACTTTTAACGCGGTTTTAAAGTTATTTATGTAATTTTAGTCTCTATATGCGTAATTACTACAACAAACATAAATCATTATAATTAGGAATTATAATCAAAAAAGAATGTACATTCTTATTTTAGCGCTAACATCTAAAAAATTAATAAATTTTTCGTTTTGTTCATGTTCAAAGCGTAGCAGTCTACCAAAAATGATTTTTTTGTGTTATAATTTCTCATGGTAAATAATGTGGTCCAGACGTAGTTTACCATAAAAAAGCCCTTGGGTTCGATTCCCAAGGCATTTTTTTATAAAAAAAGAG
>CASEDN010000142.1 GCA_949286645.1 uncultured bacterium | reverse complement strand
AATAAAAGAAGTATTAAACTCTACTGATATAGAAGAAAATAATGATATTGCTAAAAAAGAATATCAAAAATATTATAACAAATTAAGTAAAAAATACTCTGGTAAAGAACTAGAGTATAAACTTAAACAAAAAATGTATAGTTTAGGCTTTAATATACCAAAAGAATAGAGACACTTTATTACTATCTCTATTCTTTTATTTAGGCAACAAGTTTTTTAACAATTTGTTCTTCTTTATGATTATTTCTTGTTTCTTCTATATAAATTTTACTTTCTTCTATAACTTTTCTACCTATTATTAGTAAATCATCTTTTTCAATCCCATAAGCTTTAAGCATAGTTACAAATAAAGGAGCAGACCAAGCTTCACTTTCGTCTTCCTTAACAATAGCTCTTTCAAATTCATAAGGTGTATTTATAGTTCGTTGTGATGAAGGATATTTTACTAATAGACTAAGTTCTCGTATTTGTAAAATATCAAATAAATCATTAGTATTAGCTTTACCATTTTCTTTAAGATGATTATGTAAAACAGTAGTAGCTTTAATTACATGGTCATTACCTTCTATATTCTATTCATCATTAACTATTCTAACAAAAGCTTTTGCACCTGTAATCATTCTAGAACATTTAGTCCAGGCATAAAGAAGTTCTAAAGAATCATTACCTTCAATTGCTTCTTCAACTATTTTATTACGTAATATCTTTTTTGTTTTATCATCACATGGCTTTTGAAATTTAATAAATTGTTCTTCTATGCCATTTTTTATGATATCTCTCCAAATGAAGAAATCCTCTGTTGTCTTAATATATGGAAATTTACTAAAATCTTTTTCTACTTGTTCATAAATAGGTATCAATCTTTTTTTAGTTTCCTCATTAATATCTTTTCTCATTATTTCATCCCTTTCGTCTTTTGTGTCGCATATTATACCACAAAGTATTTATTTTGTCAAAAAAGAGAAGTAACTAAAATGTGTACTTCTCTTAACTATTAAATTTTATTACTACTAACTAGCAGTGCTACTACTATTAACGCTATCTATTAATTGTTGCATTAATTCATCATAATCTTTCTTTAAGCTATCATCGTTAAACTTAATACCAGCTTCTTCTCTAATTTCTATTAAAGCATTATATCTAAGGGTTGCATCTTCATTTAACTTATTTTCTGCTAATGTCTCTATTATATCATTTTTTACTTTATTTAGTTTAGGTTTCTTCTTTTGATCTAACTTAAGAATAATATGATAACCAAAACTAGATTGAACAGGCTCTTCTGTATATTTACCTTCTTCAAGGTCAATAGAAGCATTTAAGAAAGCTTCATCCATATTATCATCTTTATTGAAGTAATCAATTAAACCACCATCACTAGCACTACCAGTATCATCAGAATATTCTTTAGCAAGTTCTTCAAAGTCAGCACCATCATCTAATTGTTTAATTAAATCTTCTGCTTCTTTCTTAGCTTTCTCCTCAGCTTCAGTCTGTTCTTCAGTAGACATATCATCAGTAGTTTCAGGCTTAATCAATATATGTCTAACCTTAATATCACCAATAACTTCATCATCATAATACTTTTGTATCTCATCATCAGTAATACTATCTTTAACATAATCTTCAATTGCTAAATTTCTTTTATATTCAAGTGATAATAAATCTCTAAGTTCATCTTCATCTTCAACACCTAAATACTGAGTAATCGCTGCTTGAAAAGCTTCATCATCATTATTATATTGGCTCTTCATTTGTTCAATTTGCGCATTAATAGTCTCTTCTTCTGTATCATCAGTCTTATACTTCTCATCAAATAATTGATGATCAATCATATCTACTAAAACACTGATTCCATACTTATCTCTTAAACTTTCATATAACTCATCTGCTGTAATCTTTCCTTCATCAGTTTTAACAACTGTATTATTATCTTTAAGTTCAGCATTATTTCCACAACCAGTAATAAGTAAACAAATTGCTAAAGCTGAAGCTGTAACTTTAATTATTTTTTTCATTTATTTTCCTCCTTATCAACTCATTAAATATCATAGCATTAACTTCACTAACTTGCAAACAAAATAAAGCAAATTTATCACACTTTTTTAATATTTACCATAGAATAATGTGAACACTAGAAAAAAGGAGGATTAAGTTATGGGTAATTGTAATTCAAACAGCGCTATTATATTAGTATTATTTATCTTACTAGTTATTATAATAGGTGCTGTCTGCTAAGGTATAAAAAGGAGGTGTAAAAAATGTCTTGTTCAAATAATCAAACAGTAACTACTAGCTGCTGTTCATCAAGACCAAGAAATAGTTTTCTAATCATAATTGTATTATATATTTTACTAGCTATCATCTTAGGTTCTTGCATGACTTATTAATTAAGAAGCTCTTTTTTAGAGTTTCTTTTTGTATTATATAAAGAAATTTGTTAATAATAATATAGAAAAGAGTGTGATACTATGTATTATTATTTAAACAATTTTCTTTTTTTCGCTATTTTAGGATTTATCTATGAAAATATATTACAGTTAATATTAACAGGAGATTTTACTAGTAATCCATTCTATGGACCATGGATGCCTATTTATGGTTTTGGTGTAATTATCATGATTTTTTTAACAAGATTAATATTTAATAATTTAAAGATAAAAAGATGGCAAAAAATAATTATCTTATTTATAAGTGTTACAGTAATATTAACAATTATAGAACTAGTAGGGGGATATTTAACAGAGTTTATTTTCCACAAAAGTTTTTGGGATTATACTGATATGAAATATAACTTTGGTAAATATATATCTTTAGAAGTAAGCTTAGTATGGGGAACAGCATGTCTAATATTCTTATATGTAGTAAAGCCTCTAACAGATAAGTTTATTAAAAAGATTCCTAAATTTATTTCTATACTTCTTTTAATTCTAATAATAATTGACTTTATTTTTAGTTTCTTCATAAAATAACTTGTAGTCGCAAAAAAACAAAAAATAAAAAGTTTTGCGATTATAATCGTAAAACTTTAAGAAATAAGAAAAATATTAAACAGCAAAACTGAGTAAAAATTTCTACTCAGTTTTAAACTTATCATACACATCGTCTAATTTACTAACACTATTTTCATCAAAAGTACATTTAAAACTATCACTATCATATCTTGGTATTAAATGAATATGATAATGTTTAACATCTTGTCCATAATAATTATTTTGACAAATAGTTAAACCATCAATATTAAGTTTCTCTTTTAATATAGGATAAATCTTAGTCTTAATAGTATCTATCATATAAATGATTAATTCATTAGGTGTCTCAAATAAATTTTCATAATGTTCTTTAGGTATTACTAAAGTATGACCATCACTATTAGGATTAACATCTAAGAAAGCTAATACTTTATTATCTTCATAGACTTTATAAGATGGAATATCTCCTTTAATTATTTTACAAAATAAACAATCATTCATTAAATTTTCCTCCCTCAACTATCTTTATTATACCATTATTATCAAAAGTAACACTATAATTATTTGTAACCAAACCATTATCAGCAGCAATAGTATTAAAACTATTAATTAAATTATTAAGATAAACTTCATCTAAACTATCTACTTTAATATAATAACTAACAGAGTAATATCCTGTATTATAAATATTACCTTCTAAGATATCCACCATTTCAGCTTTACTATACTCATCTAAATCTTTAAACTCTACTTTTATATTTTCATAATTAGTATTAGAAAAAATATCTTTATGCTTATCTAATACATTTTTGCTTGCCCTCTTAAGAACATCTTTTCCTTTTACATAGTTATCTTTATAATTATCAGTAATCTTATTATTTAAAGAAGTAATAGTAAAGTTTAACTCTTTATAATCTTTATCGTAATAGGTAATGCTATAACTGTTATCGTCTTTATTATATTTTAAATCACTGCTTAATACATCTAAATCATGATAATTTTCTTCAAAATAAGTATTGATATCTTCTTTTACATTTTTAGACTTTAAACTAGGTACTTTTTCTCTAACAATAATAATACCAAAGAAGACAATAATAAGCCCAAAAAGAAATGCTTGTCCTATCATTAAACTATTCATCTTTCTTTTACTCATAAAATCACTATCCATTCTAGTTTATTTTATCAAATCCTTTAAATATAAGCAATTATGTGTTATACTAAGCATGTCTTTTAACACAAATGTTGACAATTTAATAATATAATTTATCATACAATTAGAAAGGGTGATAATATGTTTAAAATAGATAAGTTAAATGTAAAAATAAAAGATACTGATAAAAAAATCTTAAAAGATTTTTCTCTTACTATTGATAAAGGAGAAATACATGCTATTATGGGACCTAATGGAGTAGGTAAGAGTACTTTATCAAAAGCAATAATGCATCATCCTGATTATGTTATAGAAAGTGGTTCTATTACTTATAATGGAAAGACTCTAAATGATTTAACAACTGATGAAATAGCAAGAAGTGGTATTTACCTACTTATGCAAGATCCATCTATTATTGATGGTGTAAGTAATAGTGAAGCCCTAAGAACTGCTTTAAAAGAGCGTGGCAGTGATACTAATCTATATTCTTTTATTACTAAGATGAAAAATGAGTTAGACTCGCTAAATCTACCAAAAGATGCTATGCATAGATCTATTAATAAAGGTTTATCTGGAGGAGAAAGAAAGAAAAATGAAGTCTTAGGACTAAAAGTCTTAACTCCTAGTTTTATTATTTTAGATGAATTAGATAGTGGACTAGATGTAGATAGTCTAAAAGTAGTTGCAAATAATATTAATGATTACTTAAAAGAAAATAAAGATACAAGTGTTTTAATCATTACTCACTATAGTAGAGTTCTAGATTTAATTAAACCAGATTTTGTTCATGAGATGAAAGATGGTAAGATAATTAAAACAGGAGACATAAGTTTAGCAAAACAAATAGAAAAAACAGGTTTTACCGGGGTAAATGAAGTGGAGCCTAGTGAAAATTATGAATAATATATTATTAGATAGTGCTAAAAGTTTTAGTAAAGAAGGCACCTTTAAATTAGAATTAGATAAAGATACTACTATTAATATTGAAAGTGATAATGTAAAACTATATCTTGTAACTAAAAATAATATAAAAATTGATTTCAATATTTTAAACTCCACAACTATTTATAATATTACTACAGAAAGTGTTACTGTTAATATTAATATCTATAATAATGCTAAACTAGACTTTTATGAAATGACTGTTACTGATAAAAAGATAACTAATGAAGTAAATGTTTATCATAAAAATAAAGAAACAATAAGTAATGTTACATGTCATGGAATTAGTTATGGTAAAGGAGATTTAAAGTTTAGTGTTAATGGTTATATAAAAAAAGGTATGATTAATTCTATTTGTAACCAATCTAGTAGAATAATTAATTTAGATGATGGTAAGAGTTCAATAAAGCCAAATCTTTTTATAGATGAATTTGATTCTATTGCCAATCAGTCTGCCTATACAGGACCCTTTGATAATAAGTTATTATTCTATTTAGAAACAAAAGGAATAAGTAAGAAAGAAGCATTTAATCTT
>CASEDN010000141.1 GCA_949286645.1 uncultured bacterium | reverse complement strand
TAAGGCTCTATCTATTGTTATTACATTATCACTTTCTTCATAACTCATTGTAACAGAACCTGGTGTTATACTATTTAACTTTTCTCCTGTTCTACTATAGTTAAATGCTGCATAACTTACTCCTATTACTGCTAGTATCATTACTATTAGAAGTACTATTATTACTACATTTTCACGTTTCTTTAAGTTCATATAAAGTCGCTCCTTACTACCTAATATAACCTAATTAATAACAATCATACTTTTTCTATCTTATCTATTAAAATATTAGCATATAAAACTATTTATATCAACCTTATACACATAAAAAAAGAATATATATATATATTCTTAATTATAAAAAGAAATCCAAAAATTATACAAACTAAGTAATTATTGAAGACTATGTACCTAGTTGTTTTATTTCTAATCTAGCTTCTGCTGTAATTCTTTTAACTTAGACAAGAATTCATTAGTTTTTCTAATTTCTTCATCAAATTTTTGTAAATTAGTAGTATTTTCAAGTTCTAATGTAGTATTCTTCCTAACCGGTTCTTCTTCAATACCATATATTGGACTAATAATAGGACTTGGATGATAAGTACTCTTCTTTTCGCTGTAAGCTTCTTTAAGTGGTGTAATTTTCTCTTTAGCACTTAAGAAATCATCAATAGAAATTTTAGTTTTTTCTTCTTCAGGTTCTTCTTCTACTTCTAATACTTCTACTTGTTCTCTTTCTTTTCTATATCTTTCTTCTAATTCCTTAATACTTATAGGTTCATTACCATCATCTTGATACTGTGTAATTTCATTCTTTTCAGTAATTGTTTTACCTTTAGCGATTAGTTCATCTAAACTAATAATAGCATTTTCTTCTTGCTCTGTTTCAAACTTAGTAAGTTCAATATTTTCATTCTTTTCTTCATTTTCAAGTTTCTTTAACTCTTCTGTAATTCTTTCAAGTTCAGCTTTCGCCTCACTTTGGGTATAGACTTCATCTTTATATTTAATAACTTCTTCTTCATTCCTAGGACTTTCTACCGGTGTAATAACAGTAGGTTCTATTACCTCTATCTTTTCTTCAAACTTATCATTTAACATGATACTATCAGTGATATTAATAGGATTCTCTTTAACACTAACAACTACTGGTTCTACTTCAATAGGACTAGAGGCAATATTTTCAATAACAACTTCTGGAGTTGGTTCAACTTCTAATACTTCCTCTTTAACCTCTGGAACTACAACAGGATTAACTACAGCAGTATTACTAACTTCAGGAATCTCTATTTTTTCTTCCTCTTTAGGTTCTTCTTTTGTAATAGAAGTAACTTCTTCTTTCTTTGTTCTTGCAACTTCTTCGACTAATTTATTAAGTTCCATAGTATTATTTTGTAATTTCTTTTTCTTTTCATGTTTTTTCATAAACTCATGGAACCAAAGAATGAAATACACAAATAAAATAAGTCCAATAATTGCTAGAACTATTAAAACCTCCTTAGTTGCTAAAAAATCTATTATATTTTCCATTAATCTACACCTCTTTACTACACTCGTTAGATTCAGTTTAGCATAGTCTTAATTTTTAAAAAAGTAGTTACATAAAATTTTACAAAAAAATTACACAGATTTTACAAATGGTATTTACATTTTTTTACGAACATATTTTTACATATTTTTTAAGTTTTACAGTCATATATATAATTAGGAGGGGTACTATATGCGAAAAGAGACTTTTATAAAATCAACAATCATTCTAATCATTGGAGGCTTCTTAACTAAAGCTTTAGGAATGATTATAAAGATAGTTATGAGTAGACTAATGGGTAGTGAAGGTATCGGTCTATATATGTTAGTATTACCTACTTTCTCTTTATTAATTGGTCTATGTCAATTTGGTATACCAACTGCTTTATCAAAGTTAATTGCAGAAGACTCTAAGAATAATAAAAGACTTCTTTTTTCTTTACTTCCTATTTCTTTAATAATTAATATTATAATAATTTCTTTTGTTATTGTTATTGCTCCTACTCTTGCCTTTAACTTTTTACATGAAGAACGTGCCCTACTTCCTATTCTTGCTATCTGTGTAGTTTTACCTTTAACTAGTACTTCTAGTATTTTAAGAAGTTATTTCTTTGGTAAACAGCAGATGCTTCCTCATGTTACCTCTAATGTTTTAGAAGATATTATAAGACTTATTTTAATTATCATAGGTGTCCCTATCTTTATAAATAAAGGTTTAGAAGTTGCTGTTACTTTTGTAATATTAACTAATATTATTAGTGAACTCTCATCTATTTTAGTATTATTTTTCTTCTTGCCAAAGAATCTAACTATAAAGAAAAAAGATCTTGCTTTTTCTAAAGGGTATGCAAAAGAAGCGATGAATATAAGTATTCCATCAACTGCAAGTAGATTAGTAGGTTCTTTTGGCTACTTTTTAGAGCCGATAATACTAACTAATGCTCTAACTTATGTGGGATATAGTTCTAAATTTATTGTAACAGAATATGGTGTTATCAGTGGTTTTGTTATGCCCCTACTTTTATTACCATCTTTCTTTACAATGGCGATAAGTCAAGCCTTACTACCAGTTATATCAAAAGCGACTAGTAATAAGCATTATGACTATGCTAAAAAGAAATTAAAACAAGCGATTGGAATATCTCTTTTAATAGGAGTTCCTGCTTCTCTTCTTCTTGCTATATTCCCAGAGTTTTTCTTAGGTCTAATTTATAATACTCATGAAGGAGTCGCTTATATGAGATTTCTTGCCCCTATTTGTATTTTACAGTATATCCAAGCTCCTTTATCTGCTTGTTTAGATGCCATGGGATTAACTAAGTTAGGACTTAAGGCAACTATTATAGGTACTTTAATTAGAACCATCTTCCTACTTATTTTTTCTTTATTAAAAATTGGAATGTGGGGACTTATCTTCTCAACAAGTTTAAATGTAATATTTACAACTTTCTATAACTTATATCAAGTTAAAACTAGTCTTAAAAAATAAAATCACTTCGCAAAAAGCAATTTTTTCTGTTTTTGCGAAGTGAAAATCTTATTAAATATTTATGTGAAAATAGTTCTTTTTATTCTATTCTTTTTATTTTATCAATCTTCTCTAACTCTTTACTCTCCTTATGATTAGCATAAATAAACTTTGCCATTAAGACTCCATAAATTAGACTTGTCGCATAAAATTCTTCTTTATTATTAAGAGAAATATTATTCTCTACTATACTTACATTATATAACGTATTAACCGTATAGGCTCCACTTATTAGTCCTAAAACTGTATTGTTAAACTTTATATTATTAACTATACTTTTAATTTTTTTCATTTCTTCACCTTTTACTTATGTTATAATATATGCCAAAGAGGTGGTAGTTTTGCAGAAAGTAAAGATTCTAATCGTGGATGATGAAGAAAATATTAGAGAGGTTATTAAAGAATACTCTACTTTAGAAGGTTATGAAGTTAAGGAAGCAGACTCTGGAGTTAAAGCTTTAGAACTATTAAATAGTGAAAAGTTTGATTTAATGATATTAGATATCATGATGCCTATTATGGATGGATTTACTCTACTTAATAGTATTCCTAAAGAAAAAAGAATACCTACTATAATATTATCAGCAAGAGACGATGAAATTGATAAATTAGAAGGTTTTGATAGAGGTATAGATGATTATTTATGTAAACCTTTCTCTCCTCGTGAGTTAATGGCTAGAGTAAAAGCTATATTAAAGAGGACTAAAGGAGATGTTGATAGTTATTCTTATGATAAATTAGTTGTTAATTTCTTAGAGCATACTGTTAAAATTGATGATAAAGAGATTAATGTTACTCCTAAAGAGTTTCTTATATTAAAGTACTTTATTCATAATAAAAGAATGGCTATTTCAAGAGAACAGCTTTTAAATAAAATATGGGGTTATGACTTTTATGGAGATGATAGAACTGTTGATACTCATATAAAGATGCTTAGAAATAATTTAGGTAGATATAGAGATTTGATTGTTACAGTTAGAGGTATAGGATATAAATTTGATGATGAAAAATAAACTTGCTACTAAAATATTTAAGTATCTTGCAATATTTTCTCTTTTTATTTTAATATTTCTTTTCTTTTTCCAAGTTATATTTATAGATACTTTCTATGAATGGACTAAGACTAGAACTATTAAAAATCTATCTAAAGATATTTTAGTTACTGAGAGAGATACTTCTTTATATGAAAAGTTAGATAAAGTCTCTTATAAAGAAAATGTTTGTATTGAACTAACTAATAGTAATGGAGATAGTCTTTACTATAGTAATGGTAATAATTGTAGACTAAGAAGTAGAACTATTAAAAGAAATTTTATTAATAGTAATAAAGAATCTAAAACATATAACTTAGTTAATAATTTCACAAGAGAAAAAAGTATAATGAGTGCCACTAAATTAAGTAATAATCTATATATATTTATATCTACTTCCCTAATACCACTTGAATCTACTATCAATATTATTGAACAACAGCTAGTTGTTGTTAGTATTGTTGTCTTACTTCTTAGTATAGTAGTTGCCTATTTCATCTCTAAAAGATTATCTGATCCAATAACAAAAATATCTAAAGCTGCTAAATTAATCTCTAAAGGTAAACTTAAAACGAAATTTGAAACGACAAGTGATATTAAAGAGCTTGTAGATTTAACTAATGCTTTAAATGATATGAAAGATGAACTTTCTAAGACTGAAGAATTACAAAAAGATTTAATGGCTAATGTCTCTCATGATTTAAAGACACCTCTTACAATGATTAAAGCTTATGCTGAGTTAATTTTAGATATTAATATTAATGATAAAGAGAAGTGTAAAAATAATTTAACTATTATTATTGAAGAAGTTAATCGTCTTAATAATTTAGTTAATGATATACTTACTTTAACTAAAGTAGAGAACGATTTAGATAAACTTGATATTAGTAGTTTTGATTTAATTAAACTAATAGAAAAAATCGTAAAACAGCATAATATTTATGTTATTAAAGATGGATATAGTATAGAGTTTATTCATGATAATATAAAAGAATTAGTGATAGAAGCAGATAAAAAGAAGATAGAACAAATAATATATAATCTACTTAATAATGCTTTAAACTATACTGGAGAAGATAAGAAAGTTATTATTAAAGTAGAAGAAAGTGATAAAGACTATACTGTTATGGTAACAGATAGTGGTAAAGGTATTGATAAGAAAGAGATAGACCATATCTTTGATAGATATTATCGTAGTAAGAAAAATCATAAAAGATATGTTTATGGTACTGGTTTAGGTCTATCTATTGTTAAAAATATTCTTTTATTACATAATTATGAGTATGGGGTTACTTCTAAGAAAAATAAAGGAACAACATTTTATTTCAAAATAAAGAAAGATTCTTAGTCTT
>CASEDN010000140.1 GCA_949286645.1 uncultured bacterium | reverse complement strand
GTAAATATGGAAAGTTAGGAAATACAAACTTTACAGATGCTAATAAAGAGATTTATCAAAATAAAAGTGATCAATATATAACAGGGTGTAGTTATGGAGCACCTAGTAGCGATAATACAGATTATGGATGTCAATATCAATACAATATAGAGATAAATGGAACAGGAGCAAGTACAACAGGAAATATCTATGGAATATATGATATGTCAGGTAGTGCTCATGAATTTGTAATGGCTAACTATAATGACATGATAGGTAATAGTGGCTTTAGTGAAATGTCTGAAAGTAAATACTATGACAAATATACAACAGATAATCCTTTAACCGCTTGTAGTGGAGGAGAATGCTTATCACATTCTTTATCAGAAATCAGTGGTTGGTATAATGACGGTAATAATATGATATATGATATGTATCCTTGGATGGTAAGAGGTGGTTATAATGGTAATACTACTGACTCAGGGATATTTAAATTTACAGGTACTACTTCTGTTGGTGGCTTTGGTTATTCACAAACATTTCGTCTTATAATGAGCATTAATAATTAAATATATTAATGATAATGCTTGACACAAATATTGACTAGACAGAAAGTAAATAAATATTATTGTAAAAAATGTTTAAAAAGGTTAAAATAAGTTATGTAATAGTAACTTATTTTTTTAGTTAGGTGTGGTTAGATGAAAGACTTTAAGGAAAAATTAAAACTAGTTCCAGAACTACCTGGAAGTTATCAGATGAAAGATAAGAATGGCTATATTATCTATGTAGGTAAAGCTAAGAACTTGAAGAAACGTGTTAGTAGTTACTTTAGAGGTAATGTAACTGGTAAGACTGCTATGTTAGTACAAGATATAGATGATTTTGAATACATTGTTACCGATAGTGAGTTGGAGAGTTTAATTCTAGAAATAAACCTAATTAAAAAATATGATCCTAAATATAATATCTTACTTAAAGATGATAAAAGTTATCCATATATAGAATTAACGAGTGAGTTATATCCTAGACTTAGAGTAGTTAGAAATGTTAAGAAGAAGAAAAAGGACCATAAACTATTTGGACCATACCCTAATGTAACTGCAGCAAGAAAGACAGTTAATATGATTAACCGTTTATATCCTTTAAGAAAATGTGAAAAATTACCTAAAAAGGAATGCCTTTATTATCATATAAATGAATGTTTAGGTTATTGTATTAAAGAAATAGATGATGCTACCATTAAATCTATGACAGATGAGATTACTAGCTTTCTTAAGGGGAATAGTAGTTTTATAAAGACGAAAATTACTAAAGAAATGGAAAAAGCTAGTAATAGTCTAAATTATGAGAAAGCATTAGAGTTAAGAGAAATGTTAACTGATATAGATATAACTTTAACGAAACAAAAGATAGATTTAAAGAAGAATTATAACTTTGATATCTTTAATTATACAGTAGTTGATAACTACTTATCAATAACAGTCTTCTTTATAAGAGAAGGGGTCCTTTTTGGAAGACATCATGAAACATTACAGACTTTAGATAATGTCGTTGACGATATGGAAGAATATATCATTAAATTCTATGAAAAAAATATTCTTGCTCATGAAATATTGATACCAGATACCTTAAATGCTGAACTTCTTAGTGAATACTTAAAAGTAAAGGTTCATGTTCCTAAAAGAGGAGAATTAAAGAAATTAGTAGATCTTGCGAAAGAAAACTCTAAAGTAGTTTTAAATGAAGAACTAGAAACACTTAAGAAAGACGATAATAAAAAATTAGAAGCTTTAAATGAACTAAAAAAACTTCTTGGAGCCCAAAGTGTTTCTCGTATGGAAAGTTTTGATAACTCTCATTTATTTGGAACATATTATGTAGGTGCTATGGTTGTCTTTCGTGATTTTGAACCTTTAAAAAATGATTACCGTAAATATAAAATAAGTACTGATGTTAAAGATGATTTATCTGCAATGAGAGAAGTCTTATATCGAAGATATTATAGGGCAATTATGGATAATGAGGTTTTACCTGATTTAATTGTTATGGATGGTGGAGAAACACAAGTAAAAGTTTGTAAAGAGATACTTTCTAGTTTAAATTTATCTATACCAATAATTGGTCTTAAGAAAGATTCACATCATAGAACTAATGCTGTTATAGATAGTAATTATAGAATTTTAGATATTAAAAGTAAAGGACTACTTTCAAGT
>CASEDN010000139.1 GCA_949286645.1 uncultured bacterium | reverse complement strand
TATGAAAATGCAGAAAGGTATCTAAAAAGTAAAAACAATGTGGTATAATATATAAGGAAAAACACTTGATTTAATTAAAAATTTAGTGCGAAAGGAGTAGAATTTTTATGAAGAACAATGAAATACAAGGGGGGTTGCATAAAAGTGTAATCAACTGGTATCCAGGCCATATGGCTAAAACTAAAAGAGAAATAAGAGAAAAGATTAATCTAATAGATATAATCTATGAAGTAATTGATGCAAGAATGCCTATATCATCTAAAATTAAAGATATAGATGATTTAATTAAAGATAAACCTAGAATATTAATAATGACTAAATATGATTTATGTGATAAAAAAGAAACTGATAAATTTATTAGTTATTATGAGAGTCTTGGTTATAAAGTAGTACCAGTTGATTTAGCAAATAATAAGAATGTTAAGAAAGTCCTAGAGTTAAGCGAAAGTGTTAGCAAAGAATTAAATGATAAAAGAAAATCTAAGGGCCTAAAACCTCGTAACTTAAGAGCCTTAATTATAGGTATACCTAATGTTGGTAAGAGTACTTTAATCAATAGATTAGTAGGTAAGAAAGCAGCAGGTGTAGGGAATAAGCCAGGATTTACTAAGAGTCTTTCTTGGATTAGAATTAATAAAGATATAGATTTATTAGATTCACCTGGTATTTTATGGCCTAAATTAGAAGATCAATATGAGGCGAGAATACTAGCTATATTCTCATCTATTAAAGAAGAAATACTTAATAAAGAAGATTTAGCTTTGTTTGCAATAGATATTTTAACAAAACTATATAAAGAAAAATTAGAAAATCGCTATAATATCAAAGTAGATAATATGACTAACATAGAAATAATGGAAGAGATTGCAAAGAAAAGAGGTTGTGTTACTAAAGGCAATATTACTGATTATGAGAGAGTATCCAGTATTATTTTAAATGATATTAAAAACAATGCTTTTAAAGAAATAACTTTAGATAGATTAGAAAAAGACTAGGATAATGTGAGGTTTCTAGTCTTTTAAATGAAGTGTATTTTGAAAATTAGAAAGGAGTTATTCTAGTTATTATGAAATTTATATATTTTAAATAAAGGAGTGATACAATCCTGAAAGCAAAAAATATTTTTATAATGAATGAGGCTCGGTCATAACATATATCTATTTCATAATAAGCTTTTCTCCTTTCACCATCACTATAACAGATAGATATTATCTTTGCAAAAAGCAGATTTTAGAAATGTAAACTAAAAACAGAATGAAAATTCGGTAAAGATGGCTATTTTTATTGAAATTCACTACAAAAATGGTTTGAATTTTCTAAATTCATACTTTTAAAAAAATATAAAAAAAGAAATGTGCGTGTACACTATCCACATTTCTTTTCTTATTCCATAGCATTTACTGCTTTAGTAAGTCTTGATTTTAATCTAGCTGCTTTATTCTTATGAACTAATCCACTAGTACAAGCCTTATCAACTCTTTGTAATGCAATATTTAATTTGTTAGATGCTTCTTCTTTATTTCCTGCTAATACAGCTTTTTCACAGTTTTTAATAGCAGTTCTCATACTAGATCTAACTAAAGTATTAACATCTGCTTTTCTAGCATTACTACGTACTCTTTTCTTAGCACTTCTAATATTTGGCATGTTTTCACCTCACTTTTTGTAAACAATCTAATTTTACCAAATAATATTATATTTTGCAAATATTTTTGTACTTTTTGTTAATAATATAAAAAGAGAATAAATTTGAAAGGCAGTGATTTTATCATGCACGAAGTAGATTTAAGTAAATATAGGCTTAGAACAGACTTAATAGTTGAACATCTTAGTAACTTTAAGGGTTATAAAAAGTGTGAAGAACAATATAAAGATATTAAAGTAGAAACTATTACTTTAGATAAAGATAGTGCTAAACTCATATCTAAAAAAGAAGGGATCTATAAGACTATTTATTTTGAAGATGTTACAGATGAGACTAATTTCAATAATTTGTTAACTACTACTATTAAAGCTTTAAAAGACTTATTAAAGAGTATTAATATTAAAGATAGTTATAGCTGTTTAATTGTAGGTCTTGGTAATAGAAAGGCGACTCCTGATGCTTTAGGACCATTAACAGTAGACTCTATTAAAATAACAAGACAGATAGTAGAGTTAGGTCTACCAATAGATAATAAATATAGAGTTATTTCCTCTTTAATACCAGGTGTTATGGGTACAACAGGGATAGAAACTAAAGAAATAATAGAAGGAGTAATAGAAAAAACGAAGCCAGATTTTTTAATCGTAATAGATGCCCTTGCTGCTTCAAGTCTTGAACGTATTAATAAGACAATACAAATAACAGATACTGGCATACATCCAGGTAGTGGTCTTTTAAATAATAGATTTGAAATTAGTAAAGAAACTCTAGGCATTCCTGTAATCGCTATTGGGATACCAACAGTTGTAGATGCTACTACTATAGTTAGTAATACTATTAATTATATCTTTAGACACTTCTCTTATGAAAAAGAAAATATTAATAATAGTAAATTAAAGTTAGTCCCTCCAAGTAGTAGAGATTATAAAAGTCATGATAAGACTCTAGAAAGGCACGAAAGAGAAGAAGTTATGGGACTAATAGGTAATTTATCAGAAGATGAGATTAAGACTTTAATTACAGAAGTCTTAACTCCTCTAGGTTATAATCTTTTAGTAACCCCTAAAGAAATAGACTTTGTTACCCAAAAGTTAAGTCTTCTTTTATCTAAAGCTTTAAATAAAAGTCTAGAATTAAACTAATTCGACATAATTTTAATAACTCTTTTATTACTATGTAGTAAAGGAGATTTTTTATGAAGAAAAAGTTTATATCAAAGAATAAAAAAACTAAGAAAATAAAACCTAAAATCATTCTATTCTTTATTATGATTTTTTCTTCGTTTATCATAACTATTAAAGCTTTATCTAAATATAATTTACCTTATCAAAATAGTGATTTAGTAAACTTTTTAATAGAAAATAATAATCCCTTTATTGTTAATAGTAAACCTAACTATAGTTACTTTCATCAAATTATGACTAAACTAATTGATTTAGATTTAAGTGATCCTCTTTCAATATTAGATACTAATTTTAAAGGATTAACTAAAAAAGTAAATGTAGAGGAGAAAAAAGTTAAAAAAGTAAGTAATGAAGATGTTGTTAATGAAGAAGAACCTACTATTTATTTATATAATTCTCATGATACAGAAGAATATAAACCCACATCCTTTGCAGAGTATAGTGTTATGCCAACTGTTAAACTATCAGATTATGTTTTAAAAGAAAAATTAGAAGATAATGGTTTTAGTGTGTTAATAGAAGAACAAACAATAAGTAGTATTAGAAGTAGTTTAGGACTTAATTATGCAGGAAGTTATACTGCTAGCAGAGTCTTAATGGAACAAGCGAAAGAGAACTATCCTAGTTTAGTATATTTTATAGACTTACATAGAGATTCTTTATCTCATGATAAGACAACTCTAACTTATAATGATAAGAATTATGCTAAAGTAATGTTTTTAGTAGGATTAGAGAATCCTAATTATCAGGGAAATTTAGATTTTAGTACAAAAATAAGTGAGATGATAAATGCTAAAGTACCAGGATTATCTAAAGGAATATACAAAAAAGAAGGGGAAGGAGTCAATGGGGTTTATAATCAGGATTTTTCTAATAGAACTATTCTAATAGAAGTAGGAGGGCCAGAAAATACTATTGATGAAGTCTATGAGACCCTTTTAGTTTTAAGTGAAGTGTTAACAGAGGTGATAAATAATGACCAAAACTAATCTAGCAAGACTTATTATTTTAATATTAGTATTCCTTTTCTTTGTTTTATATTTTATGCAAGCATCAGGCTATAATGAGTATACAAGAAATAGAAAAAACAAGTTAACTGAAAAACAACTAAGAGAATCTGAAGACGATATAGAAAGTGGTAAGGATGTTACAATAAAAGATTATCTTAATAAAGATAAAGTTAATTATGATAATAAAGTATCAGAACTAGGATTAGATTTATCAGAGTTAATAGGAGATATTTTTAATAAGGGCATGAATACCTTTTTTGAAATGTTGAATGAAGCGGTATCATCTTAAATCAATTTTTTGAAAAACTATAGATTTTTAAAATTTAGATTATTTTTAGAGTGAACATTTAAAAAAATGGGTGTTTTAGATAATTTTACACCTATTTTTCTTTTGAATTTTCAATTTTCCCTTTTTGATTTAATTATCTTCTTATGTTAGAGTGTAATCACTTTCTAGAAAGAGTTTAATTAGAAAAGGAGAGAAGTAATGTATATAAGATATAGTGAAGAAGAATTAATAAATATAATTGATTGGAAGAAAGCTACTGAGTTAAGAAATGAATTAAGAAGAAAAGGAGAAGTATTACCAGCGACTAAAGATGTTGTATTTAAAAATTTAATGATTAATAGCCATCTGTTTTTAAGTATAATTTTAGAACATTTTCTAGGAATTGATAAAGAAATAATAAAGAAATAATAAAGAAAAATATGTATTTAGAAAATACAGAATAACCTGTTAGTAATGCTAAAGAACAGAGAAAAGTAACTGATATAATAGTAAGAGTAGGTAGAAATGTCATTAATCTTGAGATGAATGCTAAAAATTATTTAGAATTAGTAGATAGAAATGTAAAATATATAGCAAAAGCTTTTAGTGAATTATCTCTTAGTGGAGATGATTATGAAGGTACGAGTATAGCAATACAGATAAATTTTGATTTATATTGTCAGTATGATGATAGAGAAATAATAAAATTTGTTTTAATGGATCCTATTAATAATATTGTTCTAACAGAAAACTTACAAATATATAACATTAATCTTTTAAAATTTCATGAAAAATATTATAATAATATTGAGTTAAGTGAGTTTGAAAGGGCGGTAACTTTACTAACTTTGAACAAAAAAGAAGATATGGAAAAGATTAGTGAAGGAGTTGAAGGATTAATGGAAGCGAAGGAAGAAATAAAAAAATTGTCAGAGAATTTAGGAATAATAGGTGTTTATGATTATGAACAATAAAAAGAATGGGAATGGAAACAAATAGCTAAAGATTATGTTAAAGATGAACTAGAGGAGATTAGAGAAGGTAAGAAGTTTATTGAAGAAAGCAATAAAGCTCTTGAAGAAGGACAAAAATCTCTTGAAGAGAGAAATAATATTCTTGAAGAAGATAGAAAATCTTTTGAGAAAGATAAGAACTCTTTTGAGAAAGAGAAAAAAGATCTTGCAATGAGGATGTTAGAAATGAATTTATCTATCAAGGATATTATTAAAACGACTGGATTATCTAAAAAAGAAATAGAAGAGTTAAAAAACTCTTAAAAATATGATAATATAGTAACGGATGTTACTATATTTTTAAGTAGGTGAAGTTGATGAAACAAAAAAACATTCGTAATTTTTCAATAATCGCTCATATAGATCATGGTAAAAGTACTTTAGCAGATAGAATTTTAGAAGAGACTAAAGCAGTTACGGAAAGAGAAATGAAAGAGCAGTTGTTAGATTCTATGGATATAGAAAGAGAACGTGGCATTACTATTAAATTAAATGCTGTATCTATTAATTATCTATATAATAATGAAACATACTTATTAAATTTAATTGATACTCCAGGACACGTTGATTTTTCTTATGAAGTTAATCGCTCTCTTGCTTCTTGTGAAGGTGCTATTTTAGTAGTAGATGCAACACAAGGAATAGAAGCTCAAACTCTTGCCAACCTTTATCTTGCTCTTGATAATAACTTAACTATTATTCCTGTTATTAATAAAATAGACTTACCTAGTTCTGATATTCCTAAAGTAACAGAAGAACTTACTAATTTAGGATTCGATGAAGAAGAAATCATTTTAACCAGTGCGAAAACAGGAGAGGGTATAAAAGAATTGTTAGATGCTATTATAACAAAAATTCCTGCTCCTAAAGGTAGTGGTGATAAACCTTTACAAGGATTAATCTTTGACAGTATTTATGATTCTTATCGCGGGGTTTTAACAGCAGTTCGTATATTTAACGGTAGTGTAAAAAAGGGTGATACAATCTATATGTTAGATAGTTGTGCCAGTTATGAAGTATTATCTATTTTAAAAAATACTCCTAAAGAAGTAGAAGTTAATTCATTAAATACAGGAGAAGTAGGGTATATCTATGCTTCTATTAAAAGTATTAGTGATGTTCATGTTGGAGATACTATCACATTAAATTCTACTAAAGAAAAAGTAGAGGCACTACCAGGATATAAAAAGTTAAAAAGTGTTGTTTACTGTGGTCTTTATCCTCTTGAAACTAACCAGTTTGAAGATTTAAGAGAAGCCCTTGCTAAGTTAAAACTAAATGATGCTGCTCTTATCTATGAACCAGAAACATCAGTGGCCTTAGGCTTTGGTTTTAGAACTGGCTTTTTAGGACTATTACATATGGAAGTAACAATTGAACGTATTAAACGTGAATTTGATATCGATGTAGTTGCAACCACTCCTTCAGTTATTTATGAAGTAACCCTTACTGATGGTTCTAAGATTTCCGTTGATGCTCCTAATAAAATGCCACCTAAAGTTAAGATAAAAGAAATCAAAGAACCATTTGTTAAGACCTCGATTTATACCCCAAAAGATTATATTGGCCCTTTAATGGAACTATGTCAATATAAAAGGGGAACATTTATTAATATGAATTATCTAGATGAAGAAAGAGTCTGTCTTATCTATAAATTACCACTATCAGAAATAGTCTATGATTTCTTTGATAAGTTAAAATCAATTACTAAAGGTTATGCTTCTTTTGATTATGAGGTAATAGGATATGAGGCAAGTGATTTAGTAAAACTAGATATCTTGTTAAACGGTGAAGTAGTAGATGCTTTAAGTGTTATTGTTCATAAAGACTTTGCTTATAATAGAGGTAAATTAATAGTACATAGACTAAAAGAAGTAATACCAAGACAACTTTTTGAAGTTCCAGTTCAAGCTTCTATTGGTAATAAGGTAATTGCCAGAACTGATATCAAAGCTTTATGAAAAGATGTTCTTGCAAAATGCTATGGAGGAGATATTACTCGTAAGAAAAAACTACATGAAAAACAAAAAGAAGGTAAAAAGAAGATGAAACAAATTGGTAGTGTAGAAGTACCTCCTGATGCTT
>CASEDN010000138.1 GCA_949286645.1 uncultured bacterium | reverse complement strand
TGTGCCTACTCTTAACGTATATTCTTGCTCTCCATGTAATGTTGTTGTTAGATAAGCAAATGATACTCCTATTAGAAGTAATAATATAATAGCAATACTTATTATAATTACCTTTTTATTATTCTTTATCGCTTCTTTCATAGTTATAAACACCTTACCTTTATTTAAATTTTAGCACAATATTTATATTATAACAATTAAAAAGATGACAACTTTACATCATCATCTCATCTTCAAATGTATTAACAGCATTTTTCACTTTTTGTTTTACCATATTAAGTTTAGCAGGATTTTTCTTAAAATATTGATATACTCCATATCCTGCTGCAACCATAACACCTGCTGTTATCATCATTTTTTTCTTATCCATAATTCTTGCCTCCTACAAGTATTATGGATTTATATTTCTAAATTATACCATTTTTTAAATAATAATCTAAACTAGTTCTTCTTTTTTGTTCACTTGTATTATTAATAGCATATTCTAATGCTTTAACATCTCCTATTAATATAAGTTTTTCTTTACTTCTAGTAACTCCTGTATAGATAAGTTTTCTATATAGCATCTTTCTATATCCTTTTACTATTGGCATAATAATGGTCTTAAACTCACTACCTTGACTCTTATGAATAGATATAGCATAAGCTAGCGAAAAGTTATTAAACATAGTTGGAGTATATTTAACAGCATTATCATCATAATCTATATAAATTTCTTTTTTAGGACTTATTTTTATTTTATTAATAGTACCAATATCCCCATTAAAAACATTATCATCTGGCATATTAGTAAGTTCTATTACTTTATCATTTTCTCTATAAACAACATTACTAATAGATATTTCTTTTTTAGTAGATTTTTTAGGATTTAACAACTCTTGTAATGCAGTATTTATATTATCTATTCCATTAATAGTTTTATACATCGGAGCTAGTACTTGATAGTCAGTATTTTTAATCTTACTAACTTCTTCTTTAATAGTATCTATTACTTTATTATCAGGACACTTTATAAACTGTAAATCTTCTCCTTTATTAAAGATATCTATATTAAGTACTCCTTCATTAATATCATGAGCGAATGTTATAATATTAGAGTCTTTTCCTTGTCTATATAAATTTTTTAATCTAATAGTTTTAATTTCTTCACTATCTAACATATCATGTAAAACATTCCCTGCACCAACACTAGGTAACTGGTTAACATCTCCTACAAAGACTATTTTAGTATTTGTTGATAATCCTTTTAATAAATTACAAAGTAATAAAGTATCTAACATACTAGATTCATCTATAATTACAAAACTTGCTTTACTTTTATTATACTCATTAACCTGAAACTTATTAGTATCTTTATTCCACTTTAAGAATCTATGTATAGTAGATGCAGATAGATTAGTAACTTCACTCATTCTTTTACTAGCACGTCCTGTAGGAGCAAGTAAGACAAGATTTTCCATTAAGTCTTTAGTATTATATTTATTAAGAGATTGATATAAGTCAATAATCCCTTTAATAATCGTAGTTTTTCCTGTTCCTGGTCCACCTGTTATAACTAAACATTTATTAGTTAAAGCTTCCCTAATAGCAGTCTCTTGTTCTTCATTATAAGTAATATTATTTTTAAGTTCTATCTCTTTTAAAACTTTCTCATAATTTTTTAACGTCTCACTCTTTTCATGAGCAAGTAATCTTAATCTTCTAGCAATAAATATTTCAGCATCATAATATTCTTTCAAATAGATTTTATCTTCTTTTACTACAATTAATTCTAAACTAATTAAACTGTTTAAGGCTTCAAGTAGCAATTCATCACTTATATCAGTACCAATTATTCTTATAAAATAAGGTCTAACTTCATCTAAATAAAAGTAAGTGTTACCAGATACATTAGTAAGTTCTCTTAAAACATATATAAACACCGCTCTTATTCTTTTAACATCTAACTTTTCTTCACTATTTTTTTCAAAAATATAATCACATGTCTTAAAGTAAATATCATCTATATAGTAATATGCTTTATAAATATCATCATTAATAATATCAAAGCTCTTTTCTTTAAATTTACTATATATTTTAAGACTATCTCTAGTAGAAAAACCTAATTTAGATAGATTAAGTATTATCTCATAACTACCTTGATAATTCTTTAAGGCTTCATGCAAAACTCTTACTTGCTTTTCAGTAACACCTTTAACTAATAATAAATTATTAGGATTTTCTAATATTACATTAAAAGTATCTTCATGAAACATCTCTACTATCGCTGCTGCAGTTTTCTTACCTATTCCTTTAAACATATCACTGCTTAACACACTAACCATAGAATCAGTCTCTTTTGGCATAATTCTTTCAAAAGTATTAACTACAAACTGTTCTCCATATTTAGAGTGATTTGTAATATTACCTTCTAATACATAAGTATCTATCTCATTTAAATCAGGTAAATAACCAGTAATAGTAATAGTCTTATTAATAAATTTATCTAAATCAGGACTAGTCTCTTTTACTTTAAATAAACCTATTAAGTAATTATTAGTATTACTTCTAAAGATTGTCTTTTTAAAATTTCCTGTTACTTTACTCATAGTCTCTCCTATTATTAATTATTGTTTATACTTCTTTACTTCACTTATTTAATTTGGTCGAATTCGACCAAATTATGTATTTAAGAATTTCTATTTTTAACAGTTGTCCGGAAATTCCAAACAACTGATTTTTTTATTTATATCTATTCTACTTCTCCAATCAAACTATCTAATAAATAGCTTTTAATCTTAACATTTTTAAAAGTATTAGAAGGAATATCTCCTTTTACTTTAACTTTTAAATAATTACTAGTATGTCCTATACTAACATCATCTTTTACTTCTTCAAATAAGACTTCTAATGTTTTACCAATAAACTTATTAGCATACTCCTTCTCTAACTCACGAGACACATCAAGAAGCCTTCTTGCTCGCATCTTTTTAATATTAGCATCTATATGTCCATCCATAGTACTTGCAACGGTTCCTTTTCTATCGGAGTATGGAAAAACTTGTAGTTTAGAAAAGCCAAACTTACGAGAATTTTCTATAGTCTCATTAAAGTCTTCTTCACTCTCTTTAGGAAATCCTACAATTATATCTGTACTTATAGATATATCAGGTCTAATCTCTCTAATTTCTTTTAGTTTATTTTCAAAATATTTTAAATCATACTTTCTATTCATTAATTTTAAGACTTTATCACTACCAGCTTGTAAAGGTATATGTAAGTGATCTACTATTATATTACTATTTTTAATTACATCTAAAACATCACTATTTAACTCTGTTACTTCAATACTAGATATTCTAAGACGTTTTAACCCTTCTATTTTAACTAGTTCTTTTAAAAGAGTTGCAAAGTTAGTATCAAGATCAACTCCATAATTACCAGTATGAATACCTGTTAAGACAATTTCTTTAAAACCTTTATTAACTAATG
>CASEDN010000137.1 GCA_949286645.1 uncultured bacterium | reverse complement strand
TGGAATAGTTTCATTGGTTTCCCATTTTGAAATAGTTCGCCTACTGACACCTAATTTTTCTGCAACTACTTCTTGTGATAAGCCTGCCTTTTTTCTTGCTTCAAATAAATTATTTCCTAAACTCACTTTATCTACCTCCAAATTAAGTGTACTATTTTAAACTAATTTTTTCTATCAACTATATTTTACATTTTTGCTAGTTTTCTTAACACACCAAGCATATATACTAAAAAATAAAGGAATCTATATAAAAATTAGAAAATTCCCTTATTATACTTAAATTGCCCATAAAGTAGAAAAACTAGACCAACGATAACTCCTACTAAAGTAATAAGCCATAGACTTTCAATATCAAAAATCATTTGTAAAATAGCTGTTATAGTTAAACTAACTCCAATTATTATTGTTCCAAGCCCCATTGCTTCTCCATATTTCTTAGAATTTTCTTTTGTAATTCTTGTTCTATTATACCAATGAATAGAAGAAATATTACCTTTATAATTTAAAATTCCTAAAACTATAATACATATACCAAAAATTATCATAAATATATATTCCATAATTTTAACCTTTCTTTACCATTGCTACTTATAATTATTTATTATTATATTTCATAGTTTCACCACATTTTTTATTTGGTAAATTGTAATTTATAAAACTATTTATACACTACTACTTTGGGAAAACAAGTAACATTATATTTATCACAGGCTTTACACTCTTTATCTATTAAATCAGTATCATCATAAACAAATCCATTTTTTAGATAAAATTCATCTGCTTTTGAAATTGTATATACCGGTTTTTCTAATTTTTCTATTGCTTTATTTATTAACATTTTTCCACAACCATTATTTCTATATTCTTTATTCACTGCCAGAGCTTCAATAAAACTTCTATTTTTATAAATAGAAATGGACACTGCACCAACTATTTTTTTATTTTCTAAAAGTACAAATGATTTAACATCAGTTCCAAAATAACCTTTGTATTCATCAAACTCTAACCCATTTTCCACATAAAAGTTAATTAATTTTTTATTATCATATTTTATAAATTTCATATTATCCTCCATATATTAATACTTATTAAATATATTTACTTGCTTCCCTCACACTTAAACTACTCATTTTATCTTTATATTTATTTATAAACTCTCTTACCCATTCAGGATTAGTTTTAGAATAATCTCTTAAAGCCCAACCTATCGCTTTATTAATAAAGAATTCATCACTACCAAAATTATTAACTAATATTTTTTCTAATAGTATGGTATTAGTTTTATCTTTTCTACATAATTGATGATCTATCGCTATTCTTCTTACCCAAAAGTCATTATCACAAGACCATTCTAGCATTAAATCATCAACTCTATTATCTCTTAAACCTATCTCTCCAATAACTCTATCTAAAAAATCAATTGTATCCCACCACTGTTTTGTTTTTATATACTTTTTTATCTTAGGTATATCATCATAAGTTAAAAAGTTATTCATGGCAATTAAATAATCAGATACTAAATATTGAAATTCTCTATGTGAATCTTCGTAACATTTATCAAGAAAGTCCCAGTCAACTTTTTTACCTTTCTTCTCTTCTTTAACAAAATTTTTATATATTTTCTTTCTTTTTGGAGTAGGAATACCATAAAACTCAAATAAGTTTCTCATATATTTTGCCATGGCAATAGCATTTTCTTTATCTTCATTTTGTTCAAATAATTTTTTTATTTCTAAATACTTATCCATCATAATCCCACTTTCAAATTAATTTAATTATTATCAACATCATTATTAATATAATTATCAAAATATCTAAACATATCAGTCATTATATTCTTACCTATTTCATTTGTTTTATTATAATCCATAACAATACTATATATCTCATCTTGTGTCATAGTTTGAAAAAGATATCTTACAGCAAGATAAGATAATTTATATAAATCATAATTATCATTTCTAAAATCATTCCCGTGTTTTATACCTTTTAATTCTGGAATATATTTTGTTTCCTTTTTTACTTTATTATAAAACTTAACAAATTCATTAAAGTCTTGTTCTAAATAATCATATTCTTCTGATAAATTTTGAGCTAGTCCCTCATCAAACCAAACAACTCTGAAATTAGAACTTCCACTAACACAATTATTAAGATAAATAATATGAACGAGTTCGTGAATTGGAGTAGATATTCTTCTTCTATAAACTTTATCAGAAATATATTTAGCTTTACAGTCTTTTAAGACATAAACACCTTTGTCATCTTTTCTTAATTCAATAAATTGATTACACATACCTTTGTCATAAGTACCTACTGCATAATCAGGTAATGTATTATTCCCACCTCTTAAATCATTTATAACAAAATTTCTAAACTTATCTATCTCATCAAATAAATTTATTTGATATTTACCATAACTTTTTAAATGATAAAAGTTAAATACTTTCTCACATTGTTTATAAAAATAATTGACAATATCATCTACAATAAACTTTAAACTGTCTGGTGCACATATTTTTAATTTATCATCCTCATATTGTATTTTTTCTACCATAACTTCTCCTATATATTGTCTTTCTATATAATGCAGATTCATTAAAACTTAACTTAATTATACCATCTTTATTAAAATAAGAATAGTAATATCAATAAAAAAGACTGGCAGTGCTTATATGACTGAGTTAAAAAACAACTCTTATATTCAATAACTTGAATAAATCATATAAGGCTTATATGCCAGTACTTTTTAATGTAACCATAATATCATTATTTTATGCATAAGTCAAAATTATCTATTTCAATATTTTAGAAAATAACTAAAATTTTTTTCTTAATCTATCTTATAAATATAATTCTCTTTTCTTGGTTTCTCTTTCGCTTCCATATCAGGATAACCTAATATACAGTTACCTATTCCTTCATAGTCTCCAGTAATTCCTAAAGACTTTAATATTTCTTTTCCCTCTTCTGTTTCAAATTCTTCTTTTGCTCGATGTATCCAACAACTACCAAGTCCTAAAGAACTTGCCGCTAGCATCATATTTTCCATAACTAAACTTCCATCATAAACATATGTAGGAACTGTCTTATCTGCTAGCACTACAATTACAACAGGAGCACCATAAAAAGGATCAATATCAACTCCCATAATCTTAGCATTTAATTTAGATAGCTTATCTCTAACTTCTTTATTAGTAATAGCAATTATTATAGGAGACTGTCTATTCATACCAGATGGTGCATAAGTACCTGCTTTTAAAACTTCATCAACTAAAGCATCAGGAACCATATCACTTTTATATTTTTTTATACTTCTTCTTTCTACTATATTTTTAATAACATTGTTCATTAATTATCCCTCCTACTTTAAGTATAACATTTTACCTAAAAGAAAAATAGTATTTTTAAATTACTATTTTTCACAATAAATCTTATCTAATTCTTCTTCTATATCTTTGATAGTTTTCTTTAACTTTTCAATATCAGAGCCATCATTACTTTTATCTTTATTATCAATTTTACTAGCATCAATTGTAATTTGCTGAGAAGCATATGTTTGCATAGTAAGACCAACTAATTGTAACCAGTTACCAATACTATCTTGTTCTTCTATAGATAGTTCTTGGACTAATAAAAGACCTATTAAAAAAGCAGATGTTGTAAAACTATAAGGGCCAACATTAAAAACTATTCTTTCCATAAGTATCACTACCTATTAAAAATATTAATCTTTATAGTATATGCAAAATATTAATTTGTGTATTTCTTATAAAATGAACAGTCTTTATCGTGTGAATTAATAATGCCTATCGACTGTAAATAAGAATAAATAATGGTACTTCCTACAAACTTCATACCTCTTCTCTTTAAATCCTTCGATATAACATCTGATAAATCGTTAGTAGTCTTATCTGTTTCATAAATTATTTTATCTTTAGTAAATACTTTTAAATAATTATAAAAACTACCATACTCATTCTTTATATCTCTAAAAATATTAGCATTATTTATACTAGCTTTTATTTTTAATTTATTTCTAATAATATCTTTATTATCTAGTAATTCATTAATCTTTTCATCATCATAGGAACAAACTTTATCTAGATTAAAGTTATCATAAGCTTTCCTAAAACTCTCTCTTTTATTTAAAACACATTCCCAAGATAGTCCTGCCTGAAATGATTCTAATATTAACATTTCAAACAAATATTTATCATCAAAATTAGGTACTCCCCACTCTTCATCGTGATATTTAATGTATATTGGATTATTTAAATTACACCACTTACATCTTTTCATAATGCTGTATGCTGTTCCTTTCTTTGGAATAAATAATTTTTCCATATTAACTTTTTCGTGTTTTAATAAATAAACTTTCTTATCAATACCACCTGCATAACCAGTTAAACTACCATTAGATCCTACTACTCTATGACACGGTATAATTATGGAAATAGGATTATGACTAACTGCACCACCTACCGCTTGACTAGACATCTTTTTAAGACCTTTTTGTTTAGCGATAGTATCTGCAATATCTTTATATGTAATAACTTCTCCATAAGGTATTTCACAAAGTATTTTCCAAACACTTTTTCTAAAGTCACTACCTAAAGGATTTAAATCAAGTTCATTTATACTAGGTTTTTCTCCCTTAAAATATCTATCCAGCCATTCTTTAGTCTTAATTAATATTTCTTTCTCTTCTTTAATTTCATCTTTTAAGCAAGAAAAATAATATTTCTGCCCTTCTATCCATAGACCTATTAGTTTATTGTTTTTAGAAGCTAGTAAGATATCTCCTATTGGAGATTTATAATGAGTAGTATAAATCACTTGAATCACTCCTTTATATTATCTATCTTTCTTATACCATCTGTAGTTAATAAATATAAACTATCAACTACTTCTTCTATATATTTTCTATCGTGTGAAACACTTATTATTGTACCACTAAACTCTCTTAAAACCTTTCTAATAACAGGATTAGATAAAGGACTTACATTTCTAGTAGGTTCATCTAATACTAAAACATTACACTTATCAAGAACTAATTTCATTAAAAACAACTTAGCTTTTGTTCCATTACTTAAATCTTTTATCTTTCCTATCATTTCATCTCTTGTAAATTTCATATTTCCTAAATACATCCTTGCTTTAGTTATATCATCTTTATAATTACTTGGAGCGATAAAATCTAAAACATATTCATAAT
>CASEDN010000136.1 GCA_949286645.1 uncultured bacterium | reverse complement strand
TGGAATATAACGTTGAGTTTGTGATATACTTGTCATATGCAATAAGTCCTTTCGTATAATTTTTTATTTCAATTAATATTTTATACGACTTATTGCTTTTTTTCTATATTGATGGTGTCACATCAATTGTAACTCTACATATTAAAGTTTGCATTATTTCATTTGTTCCTTGAACTTGTTGTAAAAAAATGATAAACTTATTTTAGTAATTGTAGTGAGGTGATAATATGGATGACAAAACTAGATTATTTAAATTAGTTAGTAATGACCAAGCAACAGTTCATAAGACATTGCTTGAAGTGTATAATTCTTTGAAAGAAAGAGGGTATAATCCAATAGACCAGATAGTAGGTTACTTAATTAGTGGAGACTTAGGATATATTTCAAGTTATCAAGATGCTAGAAGTAAAATAAAAACACTTGATAGAAGTAAGATTGTTGAAGTATTACTTACTAATATGTTAAATAAGTAATGAGGTATTTAGGTTTAGACTTAGGAACCAAGACTATTGGTCTTGCTATTAGTGATAAAACAGGGTTGATAGCAACCTCTTATAAAGTTCTGCATCATGATAATAATCCGGAGTCTTGTTTAGAAGAATTAAAATCTATTATAGTATCTTTCGATATTAAAGCACTTGTATTAGGATTGCCCAAAAATATGAATAATACTTTAGGAGAAAGAGCTAGATCTACTCTAAAATTTAAAGATTTTCTAGAAGGAAATCTAAATTTAAAAGTATATTTAGAAGATGAACGTTTGACTACTAAAAGTGCTGAAAGTATTTTGATTAAGGGAGATACTAGCCGTAAAAAAAGAAAAAAAGTTATAGATAAAGTAGCTGCTACAATTATATTACAATCATTTTTAGATAAGAGGAGAAAATAATATGGACGGAAAAAATCAATTTAAATTAAAAGATGAATATGGAAAAGAGACAGTATATGATGTACTATTTACTTTTGACAATGAAGAAACTAACAAAAGTTATATTGTTTATACAGATAATAGTTTAGATGATAAAGGAAATGTTCAAGTATATGCTAGTGTTTATTATCCTGGAACAGATTCAACAAAGTTAGATCCTATTGAAACTGATAAAGAATGGCAAGTAATTGAAAAAATACTTGAAACAATTCAAGAAGAAGTTAAAGCTCAAGTTGATGCTAGTGGAGAAAGTAGTACAACAGCATAATATTAAGGGGGATGGCAGTATGAAGAAAATGCGCATATTAGCTTTAGTACTTGGCTTTATAGGACTTTTATTGATTGCTTTTTTTGTATATTATCAATATAATATAAGTCCTATAGATAACAGCAGTAATGCTAATATTGAGGTAGTTATACCTGAAGGAATGTCTACTAATAATATTGCAAAAACATTAAAGGATAAAGATTTAATTAAAAGTGAACTATTTTTCAAAATATATTTAAAATTAAATGATGTTGGTACTCTTAAAGCTTCTACATATCTTTTGACAAAAAGTATGTCATTAGAGGAAATAGTTAATCATTTAGTAGAAGGAACTACTAATCAAAATGTAGTCAGATTAACTTTTAAAGAGGGAGAGACTATCAATGATTATGCTAAGTTAATAGCTTCTAATACATCTATTACTAGTGAAGAATTTATTAATACAACTAAAGATAAAACATTACTTACAGAATTAATAAACGATTATTGGTTTCTAACAGACAGTATTTTAAATGATGAAATATATAACCCATTAGAAGGCTATCTTTTTCCAGATACTTATGAATTTGATAAAAACAATTTAACTAGTGAAAGTATAATTAGAACACTTCTAGACGAAGAAGCAGAAAAGTTAGCTCAATATAAAGAAAAACTTGAAGATAATGATATTCATAACATTATAACATTAGCTAGCATTGCAGAGCTTGAAGGTGTAAAAGATGAAGATAGAAAAATGATTATTAGTGTATTTAATAATAGATTAGAACAGGGTATGAACTTGGGTAGTGATGTAACTACATATTATGCTTTTAATGAAGAAATGGATTCTGACTTAACTAGTGAGATGTTTAATACTTATAATCCTTATAATACTAGAAGTAGTGCTATGGCAGGACGCTTGCCTGTTGGACCAATATGTAACCCTTCTTTATCTAGTATAGATGCCGTATTAAACCCAGCAACTAGTAATTATCTATATTTCGTTGCTGATAAAAATAGGAATGTATATTTCACTAGTAATGCCAAGGAACATGAAGAAAAAGTACAGGAACTAAAGGAAAATGGTGATTGGATATGGTAAAAAGTAATTATGCACATATAAAGGAAATCAAAGAATATGCAATAAATAATAAAATTCCAATTATGAAACCTGAAGGAATAGATTTTTTGACAACTTTCATTATAAAGCATCAGATAACCAATGTTTTAGAAATAGGAACAGCAATAGGCTATTCTGCTATAATGATGACATTATGCAATCCTAATTTGAAAGTAACTACTATTGAGCGTGATGAGGAGAGATATCTAGAAGCTGTAAAAAATATAAAAAAGATGCAACTAGAGGATAGAATTACTTTAATATTTAATGATGCTTTAAAAACAAAGTTAGACGATAAATATGATTTGATCTTTATAGATGCAGCAAAGTCTCAGAATATTAAGTTTTTTGAATTATTTGAGCGAAACTTAATAGACGGTGGATTTATTATTACTGATAATATGTATTTTCATGGGCTTGTCCATAAGAATGAAAAAGAGATAAAAAGTCGCAATGTTAGGGGAATTGTAAGAAAAATAAAAGATTATATTGTATTTTTAAAGAATAATAGCAATTATAATACTGCAATTTATGATGTAGGAGATGGCATTGCTGTTAGTGAAAAAAAAGCTAAGGGAGGTGCTTAGTTATGTTTATTTTAGCAACCGCAGAAGCTTGTAGTGATTACGCTTTAGCTAATATTTTATCATTGACACAGACAGCTTTTGATATTATTTGTATAGCTGTTCCCATTATTTTAATATTTAGTTTAATTTTTACTATTGTCAAAGTTATAACTGATCCTGATCAAAAAAACTTCATAAGAAAAATAATTTCACAAATAGCAGCAGCAATTATAATATTTTGTTTACCAACATTAGTTAATCTTATTATGACATGGTTGCCAGATGGTGGATTTAATATTAGTTCATGTTGGCAAGCTGCAAGAGAAGCAAAAGGAGAACTTGGTATTATATTACCAGTTGATGAATTTAATCAAGAAAGAAAGTAGTTACTATGATTAAAATATTTACTTTCTTTCATAGTATAAGAAGAATAGAGTAATAGTATTATTCTATTTTTTTTCTGGTGCAAGTGTCTTGATGATATAAAATAATTATGCTAATATTTAATCATAGTATGAATAGTAATAAATTAGGTAGACTAAAAAGGTAAGATAGGTAGAGTTTATGAAAAAACGTGAAAGCATTATAATGCTAGTAGTATTGGTAGTAATGATAATAGCGATAGTAGGAGTAAGTTATGCAGCATTTAACTATAGTAGAACAGGAGAAAAGTTAAATAGTATAACAACAGGTTCT
>CASEDN010000135.1 GCA_949286645.1 uncultured bacterium | reverse complement strand
TTAATTAGAAAGGCTAAATAATCTTTTAAGATAAGTAATAAGGAGAAGTAGTTATGGGTAGTAAAGAATATTATATGGTTCCAGTTTATGTTATGCTTGCAGAGGATTTTGTTTGTGGAGAGGTTGATTTTAAGTTTTTAGATAAGATAATAGTATCTGAAACTAAAAATGGTTATCAGGAGCTAGATGGCTTTAATAATTTTGTTATATTGAGGTCAGAAAGAGATGAAAGTAATAGATTAAATATTACTAACTATGATGAATGTTTGTATCTAAACTGTGATGATTTTATTGAAGAAAATAGAGTAGTAATTAATGATACCTTTAATAGGGATAGTTATGTTAAAGATAACTTTGAAAATTATGTTAAGATGAGAAGAGGAAAAGTAAAAACTAAAAAGTACTATGTCGGGAAGAAGTGATTTAATGGAAAATTTTGAAAAAGCGAAAGAGAATTTTTTAAGTAAAGAAAAAAACTTAAGTAAATATGCTACTAAAAGTAGTGATGCTATTAGGTTTAAAGAGGAAAATGAAGATATTAGACCTCCATTTTTTCATGATATAGATAGAATAATTCACTCTTTATCTTATACAAGATACTTAAATAAGACTCAAGTTTATACTTTAAACTCTAATGATCATGTCAGTACAAGAATTACTCATGTACAATTAGTTAGTAAGATTGCTAGAACAATAGGTAGGGCTTTAAACCTAAATGAAGACTTAATAGAAGCTATTGCTCTAGGTCATGATATTGGTCATACTCCTTTAGGACATGCTGGGGAAGCGATATTAAATAGATTATCAATTAAAGAACTAGGAGAATATTTCGCTCATAATATTCAGGGAGTAAGATATTATATGAATGTAGCAACTGATGGGAAAGGACTTAATTTAACCCTTCAAACATTAGATGGTATTATGACTCATAATGGGGAGATGTTAAGTCCAATATATGAACCAATGAAGAAGGATAAGGATGAGTTTTTAAGGGAGTATAATGAAAGTTATAAAGACTTAAAGAAATCAAAAACTTATCGTCCTATGACTTTAGAAGGTTGTGTAGTTAGAATTAGTGATATTATAGGATATATTGGTAGAGACATTGAAGATGCTATTATGATAGATAGATTTAAAAGAAGTGATATACCAGAAAGTATTAGAGATGTATTAGGTGATAACAATAGAGATATTGTTAATACTATTGTCTTAGATATTATTAATGAAAGCATAGATAAATCTTATATTAAGATGAGTGATAAGGTCTATAATGCCCTATTTGCTCTAAAAAAATTTAACAATGAAAATATCTATAAATATTCTATGACTAAAGAAGAATTAGATTATTATGAAGTAGGAATTAACAAACTATATCATATTTATTTAGAAGATATTAAATCTAATAATAAAGAGAGTATTATTTATAAAGTGTTTTTAAATAATCAAGATAAATCATATATAGAATCTACTAATCTAAAAAGACAAGTAATAGATTTTATCGCTGGTATGACTGATGACTTTTTAGTAAGAGAGATTAAGAAATATGAGTAGAGTGTTAGAGTGTAGTACTTTAGAAAAAGAAATATTAACTAAAGTAAAAAAAGATGCTAGAGATAAGAAAGTTACTCTTGCTATCCTAACTTTTAATAATTCTAAATATTGTGAGTTACTAGTAGATAAATGTCTTGATTTAGATATATATTTTAGACATTATAAACTAGATAATTCTAATACAAAAGAAGTTATTTCTTTAATAGATGAATTAAATAAAGATAGTAGGATAACTGGTATTTTATTAGTAGAGCCTATACCTAAAAATATTGATAAATATTCTTGCTATGAAGAGATTGATATAAATAAAGATATAGATGGAGTAAATCCTCTTAATCAGTATTATTTATCTATAAATAGACCTAAATTAATTAATTCAACTGTACTTGCAGTTATTAAGATATTAGAGTTTTATAATATCTCTTTAAGTGGTAAAAATGTTACTATTATTGGAAGAAGTTATAATTTATCTAGACCTCTTGCAAGTTGCTTAATAAATAGTGATGCAACAGTTAGTATGTGTCACTCTAAGACTAAAGATTTAGTTAGTATTTTAAAAAATAGTGATATTGTGGTAAGTGCAACAGGTGTTAATAATCTTTTTAAAAGTAGTGATTTAAAAGATGAATGTGTTGTTATAGATATAGGACTAGGAGATGTCTTAATAGATAGTGATACTGTTAGTTATACTCCAAGATTTAAAGGAATAGGTCCTTTATCTACAGCATGTCTATTAGAAAATTTAGTTACATCTTGTAAAAAGTAAAAATAAAATTTATAATAAATATGGAAAGAAGGTATGTTTAATGAAAATTTATGTATGTAAAAAATGTGGAAATGTTATTTTAAAATTAGAAGATAAGAGCGAGGCTCTAGTATGTTGTGGAGATAAAATGGAACTTGTTAATGCCAACACAACTGAAGCTGCTACTGAGAAACATTTACCAGTTTATGAGATTAAAGAGGGAATGATTAATGTTAAAGTAGGAGAAGTAGAGCATCCTATGACAGATGAACATTATATTTCTTTTATAATTCTTGCAAGTGATGATAATTATATGATTAAAACATTAAAAGCAGGAGATAAACCAGAAGTAAGTTTCCCTTATAGTAGCGAATATAATAAAATCTATGCTTATTGTAATTTACATAGTCTTTGGCTTACTGAAATTAAATAATCCTGGATGGATTGCTACAAAAACTGATGAAAATGGTAATATGATATTAGATAGTAACGGTCACAGTAATGAATGGATTATTTCTGCTTCAACCTTTAAGAGAAAATATGAAATTGATGGAGATAATCCAACTTTATTTAAACCTAAAGGAGGAGTGCAGACTTTCGTTCAGATTCCAGATAATATAATTTTAAATCAATGTTGATCTGATATGATGGTTGCTGCTGATGGATATATTAATATAACTAATATAGATGATATGTATGGTATTTATAAGCGAGATTTTGAAGATACATATAAAGTTGTAAATACTGATGAAGCAGAAAAAAAGACCAACTTTATAACTATTAAGAGAAACTGACAAAAGATGAAATATAAATGTCAGTTTTTCTTTAGTTCCCATGTTAAACTTCACTAAAGAGGAAAGTTATATTATAGTACTATCTATCTATCTATTTAAATAAAGATAATGTTTTAAGAGAACCTTGGCAAGAATTAATAGATTATATACGCAAATATAATGATACTGATTATATTATAAAAAATATTGTATTTGTAATACGCAATATGATAAAGATGAGTACTTTGCAATAAAAAAGTTAATGATAGAGTGTATTGTTAATTCTTAGTATCATTTTAAATTGTATAGCATACTATATCTAGTAGTAATTTCTTAAAAAAATACTTGCTATTTTACTAAAATTATGCTAAAATTTTACTCGTATTATGGTTAGGGGAACCTAGCCTATTATTATAAATTTTTGAGGTGATTACAATGGGAAACAAAAAAGTAGTATATTTAACAGAAGAGGGACTTAATGATTTGAGAAATGAATTAAGTGAATTAATAAATGAAAAAAGGCCTGCTAATATTCAGGCTATTAAGGAAGCACGTAGTTTAGGAGATTTATCTGAAAACGCTGACTATGATGCTGCTAAAAATGAACAGGCTCAAATTGAAGGTAGAATTAAAACTATTGAAAAGATGCTTGAAAATGTAGAAATTATTAAAGATATTCCAAAAGATGTAGTTGGTCTTGGTAGTACAGTTTCTATTAAATATGTAGATGATGAAGATGATACAGATGAATACCAAATAGTAGGTAGTCAAGAAGCAGATCCTTTTGAAGGAAGAATCTCTAATGAAAGTCCTATCGCTAAAGCTTTACTTAATCATAAAGTAGGAGATGTTATTACAGTAGAAAGTCCTAATGGAAGTTATGAAGTTGAAATAACTGAAATAAAATAGTCCATAGGGCTTTTTATTTAATATAAAAAGAAGAAAGGTTTTATTTATCTTCCTCTATATGGTTGTCTATAAAAATAATATGGTGGATATACTTGATAAACTGGAATGGGGTACATTGGATAAAAATTAGGCCTATTATTGCTTCCTAGTCCATATCCTATAACACCACCAATTATTAAAGGAATGAAACCATTTCTATTATTATTTGGATATATTGGTCTATTGTACATGACTTTCTCCTCCTTTATGATAGTTTATGTTTAATTATGTAATATGAAGGTTTTTCTGCCTAAAAAAATGTAAACTATTGTTTTCAATTTTTTAAGATTGTGTTACAATTAAATTAAGTTAGAGGTGATATTGATATGAAAAGTAAAAAGAAACAAAAAAAGAATTTTGTAGTATTAGTAGTTATATATGCTGTAGTAATAGTTTTAGTATTGTATTTAGCTAGTTGGTATAGCACTTATAAAGAGTACGAACGAGAGATACCAGTTTTAAAAGACATAGTTTTTGAAATCAGTCCTTCAGAGTTAGAACATTATCTAACAGAAAATCCATCACCAATTTTATATTTTTGTGCTGTTAGTGATAGTGAGTGTAGAGAATTTGAGGAAAGTATAAAGGAAAATATAAAAAATAATAATTATGAAGGCTTTGTTTATGTTAATTTAGAAGGTGTTGAAGATAAGATTGCTTATATAAATGAATTGCTTAGCAGTTCAGACTTTAATGTTAGTAGAGTCCCTTGTTTAATTAAATTTACTGATGGTAAGGTCACTGCAGTAGAAGATGGACTTAATGGAGCATTGTTAACAAGAGATGAGGCTTTAAATTTTCTTGATGTTAATTTAGAAACAGGACAATAAGTCTTGTTTTAATTTAGGAGGATGTTTGTTATGAATCATATTGTTTTATTTGAACCAGAAATACCACAAAATACTGGTAATATTATGAGAACTTGTGTTGGAACTAATACAAAATTACATTTAATTAAACCATTAGGATTTTCTTTGGACGAGGCTCATTTAAAAAGAAGCGCAGTTAATTATATAGATAAATTAGACTATGAAGTATATGAGAATTGGGATGATTTTACATCTAAAAATAAAGGTGTCTATTATTATTTAACTAGATATGGAAGAAAACCACATACCAGTTTTGATTATAGTAATAAAGATAATTTAGATTTATATTTTATCTTTGGGAAAGAGTCTACTGGTATACCTAAAGAAATATTAAAAAAAGATTTATCTCATTGCCTTAGAATACCAATGACTTCTAATGTTAGAGCTTTAAATATCTCTAATAGTGTGGCTATTGTTATATATGAAGCGTTAAGACAACAGAATTTTAATGATTTGCTAAAAGAGGAGCCAGAGGGAAGTTCTTTTAAAGGAGCAGATTATTTAGAAAGATAAGTATTCATTAATTGTAGTACAAAAGAATGTTTTGCAAATTATCAAAATATAATAATATATCAACATATCAACACACAGTAAGAAAGGAGCAATTAATGAATAATTACCAAATAAGAGAAAAGTCTTATACCGAAGCTTTGGCTTCAGCTAGAGTTGGAGGTAATTTAGCTAATAGCTTAGTTAAAACTATGCCCAATATGATATCTCAAATTGCAACTGTTGTAGATAATACTAAAAAAGAAGAAATAACAAAGACTTTTGATTTACCATATTTTCAAGAACTTGCTAGGGAACAAGAATATAGAAAT